>CAZUTK010000047.1:0-26607 GCA_964623265.1 uncultured bacterium
CAGTGCATCTTCGAGTTCATTTATTTTTCCCGTCCGGACAGCCGCATCTTCGGGGAATACGTGGACAAGACCCGCCGCAAGCTCGGAAAAGCGCTGGCGCAGGAAAAACCGACCCCCGGCGCGGATGTCGTCATCGCTGTGCCGGACTCTTCCAACACCGCGGCGCTGGGCTACGCCCGGGAATCCGGTTTGCCTTACGAACTCGGCTTGATCCGCAACCACTACATCGGACGCACGTTCATTCATCCCACCCCCGCGATGCGCGATTTCAACGTGCGCATCAAATTCAACACCGTAGGCGGCGTGCTGCGTGGAAAGAAAGTAGTGGTGGTGGATGATTCCATCGTGCGCGGCACGACTCTGAAGAAGCTCACCCGCATGATCCGCCAGGCGGGAGCGGCGCAGGTGCATCTGCGCATCAGCTCGCCGCCGGTGCGCTACCCCTGCTTCTTCGGAATGGATTTCGGCAGGCGCGACGAGCTGGTCGCCGCCTTCCGCGATGTGGAGCAAATCCGGGAGTTCCTGGACGTGGAGTCTCTTGAATACATTTCCGTCGAGAAGATGCTGGAAGCAGTGCCGCGCGGGCGCTGCGGCTACTGCACCTGCTGCTTCACCGGCGACTACCCCATCAAAATTGAAGAAGCGTACGATAAATTCCTGCACGAACATTCCGCCGGGGTGCTCGAACTCGACTTCAAAAAGGAGAGTGATTGAGCCGGTTGACACGGCATCGCCCGACTCATTTTTAGAGGTCTGCCTTGCGTCTGAAACCGGAATGGTTTGATCCTTTCTTCATCCTGCGCCCGACGCTGTTCTTCCCGGCTTGGACGGCGTTTCTAGCGGGCGCGCATCAAGGGGATTCCAGCAGCGGCATGATCCTCTTTTTCCTCTGCTGGCTGGCGCTCGCATCGGGTTCCGCATTCTTGATCAACGAATGGACAGACCGCAGGGAAGACCACCACAACGAGAAGTTACTGCCGCTCTGGGGGGATTGCTTTTCAGCCCGGAGCTTGAAACTGGAGTTGACTCTCTTGATCATCGCCACACTGGGCGGAGCGGTCTATGCGGGCGGAGAGCTCTCCGGTCTGCTCGCCTTGTTCTTCATCATCGCCGGCGTGTTGTACAATTTTCCGCCCTGGCGTTTGAAAGCCCGACCTATTCTCGGAGTCGCCGCCTGCGGCGCGGGCGGAGTGCTGCTGTTCTTGATCGGCGCACGTTCCGCCGGCGTTGCCTATTCTGCGGCGCTGCCGGCGAGTCTGCCGTATTTCTTCGCCGGCTGTGCGGTCTCCCTGTTGACGCACGTCCCGGATATGGAGGGCGACCGCGCCTGCGGTATCTGGACTTTTCCTCTGCGCTATTCCGTGCGCGCCGCCGCGACGCTGGTGCTGGTTCTGGTCGTTTTTGCGTTGTCGGCGGCGATTCTGCTCGAGGATTGGGTGATGAGCGCTGCGGCGCTTCTCTCCCTGCCGTTCTTCGTGCGTTTCTATCGGCGGGGAACCCCGGCGGCTGCACAGACAGCGGTCAAGATCGCCGTCTTCAGCCTGGCGATGGCGGTGGCTTTAACTTGGCTCCCGTTCTTGATCATAATCGTGGGATATTACTTCTTCGCCCGCTGGTATCACCGCGAACGTCTGGGATTGGATTATCCTTCCTTCCGGGCGAGAGAAGACGCGGTGCAACGATCCACCGAAGCAACCCGTAACCTCATTCATTCGACCCAAGTATGAACTCAGGTGCTAAGCGAAAGCGCACCGCGCTGAAAAGTCTGACCTATCTCCCCCAGCTCTGCGATTTTTGCGGATGCTGCGTCGCGGTTTGTCCGGTGGATTGCATCGAACTGGAGGAGATGAAGCTGAGCATCAATATGGCGGTATGTACTCTGTGCGGCAACTGCCCGCAAGCCTGTCCGGTAGAAGCGCTGGTGGGGGAGGCCGCATGATCCGGGACAACTATGACATCGTCGTGGTGGGCGGCGGACCGGCGGGCACGCTGGCGGCGCGCACCGCCGCAGAAAAGGGCGTCTCCGTGCTGCTGCTGGAAAAAGACCGCGATTTGGGCATCCCCGTCCGCTGCGCGGAAGCCTGCGGAAGGAAATCCCTGGACCGCTTTATTGAACCCGATCCCCGCTGGGTGGCGCATCAACTGGATCAAGTCCGCTTCTTCGCGCCCGACGGCACCTCCGTCGAAGTGCGGACGGACGAAGTCGGTTACATCTTGAACCGGCGCATTTTCGATCAGGAGCTGGGGCATCGTGCAGTCCGCGCCGGTGCGCAGATCCTGACCCGCGCCTATGTTTACGGGCTGATCCTGAATCACAATCAGGTGACCGGTGTGAAGGTAAAGCTGCCGGATCGTCCCTTGGATATCGGGGCGCGGATCGTCATCGCCGCGGACGGCGTGGAATCGCGTGTGGGGCGCTGGGCGGGCTTGCGCACCCACTTCGCGCTGAAGGATCTCGAGAGCTGCTATCAGCTGGTGCTCAGCGGCGTAAAAGTAAATCCCAAATCCGTGGATTGCTACTTCGGCGAAAAAGTCGCACCCGGGGGGTACGCCTGGGTGTTTCCCAAAGGCGAAGACATCGCCAATGTCGGCATCGGAGTCGCCGCTTCGATGACCCGAGGAGTCTCGCCCAAAGCCTATCTCGAACGCTTCATAGAAGAGCATTTTCCCAGGGCTTCCGTGCTGGCGTGCGTGGCGGGAGGAGTTCCGGCGGCGAAACCTTTCAAGCAGATTCACGGCGCGGGCATTCTGCTGGCGGGGGATGCCGCGGCGCATTCCAATCCGCTGACCGGCGGCGGAATCATCAGCGCTATGGCGGCGGGGCGGCTGGCGGGCGAAGTGGCGGCGAATTGCATCTGGCGGGGGGATTATTCGCAGGAGGCGCTGTCCGCCTACACCCGCGAGTGGGAAAACCGCTGGGGCGAAGAACAGCGGCGCTATTATCGCTTAAAAGAAGCCGTGCATAAATTGACGGATAAAACCCTGAATCAAGCGGCGCAGGTATTGAATAACCTGCCCCCCGAAAAACGAACTCTGCAGAACGTCTTCCGCATCGCTCTGGCACATCATCCCCAGCTCCTGTTCGATATCGCGCGGAGTTTTCTTTCATCCTGAGGAGAAATTGCCATGATCGCCGGAAAGGTAATGACCCCTTCGAATTTCTTGAGCCTCTCGAGGCTGATCTTGCTCATCCCGATTTATTTCTTGTTGCGGCAAAACTCGCCCTCTGGAAACCTCTGGGCGCTGGTGTTTATGGCGGTCGCCGTCGTCACCGATTTCCTCGACGGATTCCTGGCGCGGCGTCTGAATCAGATCAGCGATCTGGGTAAAGTGCTCGATCCCGTGGCGGATAAAATCTGCATCGTCGCCGTCGTGGCGATCCTCTCATCGCCGCAGCGGGACAATCCTCTGCCGTTCTGGTTCCTCCTGGTGATCCTCATCCGCGACGCTGCCATCCTGCTGGGCGGTTATCTGGTGTACCGCCGGATCCGCTTCGTAACCTCATCGAATATCTGGGGAAAATCCACGTCAGCGGTCCTGGCGCTGATGTTGATCGTCTATGTGATGCAGACCAATGAAGCTGGCACGCCGCTCGCCTGGCTGCCCGCCCGCAGCGAGAACTTTATGATCTGGCTGTCGCTCTGTTTTATGGCCGTCTCAACGATCAGCTACGCCCGCCGGTTCTATCAACTCTGGGGAGCGCGGCGGAAGTTTCCGCGCAAAGCCGGCGTTTTCGATGCCGACCGCGCCTGACGGAGTGGATGAAAGCCGCATCAGTTTTCCGATAACGCAAACCTGAAACCATCCGATGACTATGCAGACTCTGAGATTCTACAATACACTGACCCACACGAAGGAAGATTTTCACCCCATCCAGCCGGGCAAGGTGGGGATGTACACCTGCGGACCTACCGTCCACGATTATGCTCATCTGGGCAATTTTCGGGCGTATCTCTTCGAAGATCTCCTGCGGCGCACGTTGAAATTCTTCGGCTACAGCGTGAAGCAGGTGATGAATTTGACCGATGTGGACGACAAGACGATCCGCAAGAGCCGGGAACACAATCTCCCCCTATCCGCATACACGAAACTCTACAAGGACGCCTTCTTTCAGGATCTGGATGCGCTGCGCATCGAACGCGCAGAGGTGTATCCCGCCGCCACCGATCACATTCCCGAGATGGTGGATCTGATCCAGAAGCTCACCGCCCATGGCCACACCTACACCTCGGACGGGTCCATCTACTTCCGCATCGCCAGTTTTCCCGAATACGGTCGGCTGGCGAATGTGAAGGCGGAAGGGTTGCGCGCCGGAGCCCGTGTGGATCTCGGCGGATGCGGGAAGGAAGACGTGCGCGACTTCGCCCTCTGGAAAGCCTGGACTCCCGACGACGGCGACGTCTTCTGGGAGACTCCCCTGGGCAAAGGCAGACCCGGTTGGCACATCGAATGCTCGGCGATGTCCACCAAGTATCTGGGCACGCACTTCGACATCCACACTGGCGGAGTGGACAACATTTTCCCGCATCATGAAAATGAGATCGCTCAGTCGGTCTGCGGGTATCGGGACCGCTTCGTCAATTATTGGCTGCACAACGCCCACCTGATCGTCAACGGCGAGAAGATGTCCAAGTCGTTGCACAACTTCTACACCCTGCGGGACGTCACCGCTGCCGGCATCAAACCCCGCGTCGTGCGCTATTTCCTGCTCTCCGCGCATTACCGCCAGCCCTTGAATTTAATGTACGATCCCCGCATGGGCAATATGGAGAGCTTCGATGCCGCCAAAAGCGCGCTGGACCGGCTGGATGAGTTTCGTACGAAGCTGGCCGAGCTGATCTCCCATAGCGCCGCCGGCGATCATCAGACCCGCGAAATCGGCCGGCTGCTGGAGACGGCGGAAGCATCCTTTCAGTCTGCTCTGGCGAACGATCTGGATATCAGCGGGGCGCTGGGCGCCGTGTTCGGGCTGATACGGGAATCCAACCGCATTTTAGACAGCGGACAGATGACCGCGGCGGACGCCGCCGCCGTCGAAAGCAAGCTGCAGCGCTGGGACCGCGTGCTGGGCATTCTGCAGCAGGATGAAGAGGACGACGTGGATGCCGCCCGCATCGAAGCCCTGATCCGCGAACGCCTGGCCGCCCGCAGAGCGAAGGATTACGACCGAGCCGACCAAATCCGCAAGCAGCTCGAACGGGAAGGCATCATCCTGCAGGATACCCCCACCGGCACGAGATGGAAGCGAGGGTGATGGATTGAAAACCGCAGGAATCTTCCGCGAGGCGGCCGCCCGCCGCTGCCGGATGCTTCGCATCGTCGCCGTGATCGCAGGGCTGTCGCTCTCCTCCTGCGCCGTCTTTCGCCCCGTCCCGATCTGGCGCCGCACGCTGTCCGAGGAGCACCTGGAGTCCCTCCAAAACCGCCTCGCCGCCGCAGGATCCAACCGCGCTGAACTGGAAAAAGCATTTGACCAAACGCCGGAAAAACTCCACCCCTACGTCGCCCTGCTGATCGAACGGATGCCCGCCGTGGATCTGGCGGCTTGTTCCGCTGATCTGCTCTCCCGAACGGTCGTGCTCTGCGACTCACTGCGCAGAGTTCTCCCTTACGCCGCCTCGATTCCCGAAGAGATCCTCCGGGATTATGTCCTGCCTCTGCGCGTCTCCCAGGAACCCCTGGAAGATTTCCGCCCTTATTTCATCTCCGAGCTTATCCCTTTGGTGAAGGACTGCGCCGATTTGGAAAACGCCGCCGTCGCCGTCAACCGCTGGTGCGGGTCGAAGGTGAAATTCCGCCAGACTCAGCGGCGGGATCAGGGACCGTTCGAGACGTTGAAGTCCGGCTACGGCCGCTGCGAGGAGCTGATGATCTTCTTCAGCGACGCCTGCCGCAGCGTCTGCATCCCGGTGCGCGAAGCCTGGACGCCCTGGTGGATGGTGCAGGACAACAATCACGCTTGGACGGAAGTTTGGACGCCCGACGGCTGGAAGTACGCCGGAGCCGCTGAACCAGCCGACCGCTTGAACGAAGCCTGGTTCACCGAACCCGCTCGCCGAGCGGCGCTGGTGCTCGCCGCCAAGCAGGGCGAGGCGCTGCCCGGTGAAAAGCTTTACAAGTCCGCGGATCGTTACAGCTTGATCAACGTAACCGAAAACTACACCGCTGTATCCCTTGTGACCATCGCGCTGTTTGAAAAGAACAAGCCCGCGCCGGAAAGGGAGGTGTACATCAATCTGTTCAACTACGGCGCGCTGCGCCCCATCGCGACGCTGCGGACGGACGAGCGGGGAATCGCGCGCATTGCGCTGGGCAAGGGTGATTACTGGGTCACGACGGGCGCTGATCGGCCAGTGACGACGTTCCTCCATCACCGTCCGCCGCAGGATTCACACATCAAGATGGATCTCGCCGCACCTGCGCCGATCCCGGAGTCTTTCTGGTTGAGAGTGGAACCGTGAAACTGTTTATTCTGAGTTTTCTGGCGCTGTGCATCTGCGTACCTCGGGCGGTTTCCGCAGAATCATCTCTGCCCTATCCGCTGCCGGGCGATCTAAGCGCGTTGCTGGACTCTTCCCGCCTCGCCCCGCTCTCGGAAGCGCTCGCCGACGCCGGGGATAACGCCGCGGAACTCCTCGCCGTTCTGGAATGCCTCTCCGGAGCTCTTCTGGACGACGCCGCTTTCCTCATCATCCATATGCCGCATCTGGATCGGCTGGAGATGAAGACGGAGGTGCTGCTCCACCACGTGATCTACGCCGATTCCTCCCGCCGGACTTTCCCCTGGGAAGTCCCGGATTCCCTCTACCGCGAATTCATCTTAACTTATCGCCTGGGCGACGAGCCGATCACCGACTGGCGATCCGATTTCTGGGCGAAGATGAAGCCTCGCGCGCTGCAGGCGGAATCCGCGCGGGAATGCGCTCTGCAGGTCAACCGCTGGGCGGCGGAAAATCTGACCATCGTGGAGAAAGAATTCTTCGGACCTCAGCAGTCGCCCGATCAGACTCTGGCGACCCTGCACGGCACGAAGGCGGAAATTGCCGTGCTGATCACGGCTCTGTTGAAGACCGTCGGCATCCCCTGCCGTCCGGTGACGGTCAGCGCGCTGCTCGGTCAGTCCGGCGGGGCGCAGTGGTCGGAAATATTCTGCGCCTCCTGCGGAAAATGGCTCCCGCTTTATCTGGATCACCCCGAAAGTTTCGGCGATGGCAGCTTTTGGGAACCGGAATCCCTGCGTAGCAATATAACCTACGCCTATGCGCTGTCCGCTTTTGAAATGCTGGATGTGACGCCGCGGTACACGCAGACCGGTTGGCTGAACATTCGATTCGTGCGCAACGGCGAACCCGCCGTATCCTTCGATGGTTTTTCCGTTAATGTTTTCCAGGGCGGGCAATTTCAACCGCTGGACGAGCTGGGAACGGCGGCGGATTCCGCCGGAAATTACACCTGCAGATTGGGGGAAGGACGTTATTGGGTCGTTTCCGGAACCCGCGATGCCTCGGGGAGCCCCTTCGTGCAGATCCTGCCGGTAATCGTTTCCCCGGGCGACACCACCCGCCTGGATTGGGATTTAACGCCGTTGGAAAGCGCCGTTGAACGATCCTCGGATGCAGAACCGCTGGAGCCGGCGCCGCTCTTCATCCTGAACGACGCTTCGGGGACGGTGCGCACTTCCCGCGAAGCCGTAGGAAAGTCCGCCCTTCTGATCGTCGTACTGGCGCCCCGCCACGAACCTTCCCTGCGGATGGAAGAGCTGATCCGATCCTGGTGGAAGAAGCAGAAGCGCAATGCGCCTGCGATGCTCTGGGTCTGGCAGGGGGAGAAGCGCGACGATCTGCCGGCGGAATGGACGTACGATCCCAGCGGATATGTGGCGGAACATTTCGGAGCTTCCGATCCGGCGGATTTCCCTCTCGTAGTCTGGGTCAACCCGCAGGGGTATATCCGCGGCGTCATCAAGGGGTATGATCTGAATATCGCCGCGCAACTTTCGAAGTGGGACGCACAGAATCGAACCGCCCAACCGCTCAATCCCTGAATGCCTCTCCATTTCCCTTCGATCCCAGCCAAAATCTGCGCAAAGGATTTGACATTCCCTGTTTTCAGAATTATCTTAAGAAAAATAGAAACCGAACGAACCGAAACGAAGAATACCCTGGAAAATCAACACGCCACGAAACTGCCGGGCATCAGTTTTTTTTGTCCGGCTTACTACGATGAGAAGAATATCCCCCGCGTCGTAGAGAAGGCGATCGAGCTTTTCGAAAGGATCGCCGACGACTACGAGATTTTCATCATCGAAGACGGCTCTCCGGACCGCACCGGCGAAGTGGCGGATGAGCTGGCGGCGAAATACGAGAAGGTGCAGGCGGTTCACCATGAAGTCAACCGCGGATACGGCGCCGCGCTGCAGACGGGGTTTCAACGAGCCACGAAATTTGAATGGGTCTGCTTCACCGACGGCGACGACCAGTACGACATCCGCGATCTGGAAAAAATGCTCCCCTACCTCGATGAATGCGACGCCGTCATCTCCTACCGGCAGCACAACGCCAACAATTTTGTCCGCATCTTCATCTCCGTCGCCTATAACATCTTCGTCCGGGTGCTGTTCGGCGTGCCGTACAAGGACATCAGCTGTTCTCTCAAGATCTTCCGCAGAAAACAGCTCGACCGCGTCCGCATCACTTCCGTCAGCCCGTTCATTGATGCGGAGATCATTTTGAAGATGCACCGCCTCGGCTGCCGGATCCGAGAAGTGGGCATCCGCAGCTACCCCAGACTGTACGGCAAATCCACCGCTCTGCGCCTGAAGAGCTTCACCAAGACCATCTTGGATATGCTGGCGCTCTTCGCGCGGGTGCGCTTCACGAGACGCTCGCAATGGGAGGCGCCGGTTCGATAATTACAGAACTTCTATGGATCGCCAGGAAAGACGACTCTACATCTTCGGACTCGCCGCAGTCCTGACCCTCGCCGCTCTGACCCGTTTCCTCGATCTCGGCAGCAAATCCTTCTGGATAGATGAAGGCACCACCGCTTTTGAAATCAGCGGGGAGCTGGAGAGTTTTTTACATCCGCCCGGATTTTTCCTGCTGGCACGTCCTTTTTATCGGCTCTTCGGGGATTCCGAATACAGCCTGCGCCTGTTGCCCGCTCTGTCCGGCTGGCTCACCGTGCTCTTCATCTTCCTCTTGACCCGGCAGGTGCTGTATCAGAAAACCTACCGCACCGGTGCCGCCCTGATCGCCGCCCTGATCGCCGCCGTCAACCCCTACTGGGTCGCGGTCTCCCAGGAATGCCGGATGTACGGCGTCATCGGCTTGATCGCGGCTTCTTCGACCTATTTCCTCTACCGCGCCAACAGCGGTGAAATGGGGTACGGACAGCCGTCGAAGCGCCCCTGGTTGTGGTGGGCGGCGTATGCGCTCGTCATCATCTGCGGAATCTACACTCACGTCTTCACGTTCGCGCTCCTCGCCGCGGGAAATCTTTTTCTGCTCTGGCTGGCGCTGGGAAAAAAGGTTCGAATCAAATACTGGCGGTACATTTTGGTGCAGGCAGGCATTGCCCTCGCCTATCTGCCCTTAGCCGCCACCACAGCGCAGATGGTAGCACTGCGCAAAGAGACGATGCAGGTGAACTTCAGCCACATCAGCCCCTACTATTATGTCTATAACATCCTTCGCAATTTATTCCGTTATTCTATCGGTTACACCTTCGGAGCGCCGGGGGAAGGTTTCTCGGCGACCTATGCGGAAAATCCTCCAAAAGCCGTTTTTCTGCTCTTCGGCTGCGCGCTGGTCGCCGCGGGAAGTATTCCGGTTTTAGTGGGCTTAATTAGGCTCTACCGCAGCCGTTTGCAGAGCTATCCTCTAGTCTTTCTGACGGTCTTCATCCCGTTCCTCTTGTTCGTCGCGCTCACTCTGGATAACGCCTTGCCCAGACAGTTGTCGCTCGCCGCTCCCTTCTTCTACATCGCGCTCTCCGCCGGACTTTTTTCGCTGCCGAAAACCTGGCTGAAAATCAGCGCCGGTTTGATTCTCGCGGGGAATATCCTGCTCTATGTCCCCTACGCCCAATGCCGCACGATCCCCTACACGAATGCGAACTGGCGCGATCTATCCGCTTACTTGAGCGAAAATGTCCCCCCGGAAGATTTGGTGCTGGTCTTCTTCGGTCAGAGGGACGGCTATTACACGCTGAAATACTACCGCTGCACCGCCGAGATGCGCTTCGCCCGGAAACCGCATATGTTCGAGGAGATGCCGCTGAGGGTGGTGGTGGACGCCGACGGCAGGCAGAGAGTGAGGAGGGAATCGGAGATCGTCCAAGAGCTCTTCGAGAAAGACCATCCGCAGAGGATCTGGTGCATTACCCATCATTTCGCCCCGAATGACCTGATCCGCGTGTTGCACGGTCGTAAGCTGGAGCATCCCTTCGGCAGGGAGATGGATCTGATCCTCTGCGACGACCCGCATCGAGAAACCGGCGGTATTTCCGCAGGGACCGGTGAACCGGAAGGAAACTGAATCGGTATCCGGCGGGAAATATGTCCGTAAAAATCCTGAACGTTCTGCTCCGCTTGATTCCGCCCGCGCTTTTCACGCTGTTTTTCACGTTTCTGCTGGGCGAGATCGTCTTCCGGATCTACACACCCGTGGAATTGCCTCTGCCCGGCTTGGGTCGTCCGGATTCCCTGCTGGGCTATACGATGCGTCCGAATTACACCGGCCGCCAGCGTTCCCGCGAGTATAATGTTAAAATCCGCACGAATTCATTCGGCCTTCGGGGCGGGGAACCGGATCGGTCGCCCTCGCGCAAGAATATCCTCATCCTAGGGGATTCCTTCACCTTCGGGCACGGCGTCGCCGAAGAACAGACCTACGCGCACCGACTGCAGGAGAAGCTCGACCAAGTTCAACCCGGCGTCTATCAGGTGATCAACGCGGGCGTGATGGGGTATGACAACGTGCAGGAACTGCGTTTCCTGGAACGATACAGCCCGGTTTTTCAGCCGGTGATCGCGGTGTTGTCCATCTATCCTGCGAACGATCTCCTGGACAACCTACTCCCCGAAGAAACGCGAGCGATGAATCTGCAGGGAGATGCGGAAAACCGGAATTACTTCCTCCGGCATTCCCGCTTCCTCTGGGTGCTGAACAGCGCGGCGGCGAACTTGAAGGGGAAAGCCCGCTACCGGCGGGGAACCGATGTGGCAGCGCTGGCGCGCACCCAACACCTGTTGATCCCGGAGCTCAGCAGTCTTAGCGAACCGAACCTCGCCGTTATGGACTCAATTCTGGCGGAATTCCAGAATCTTGCGCAGAAGCATCGCTTTGTCCCCATCGTGATGCTGATCCCCTCGCGTCTGCAGTTCAACACTTCCGATCAGACCTTCACGGCAAAGCTCATCCCAGGATACACACTGGACTTCAACCGCCCGACTTCTCTGGTGGAAACGATTGCCGCACGCCGCAGAATCCTCTGCTTGAATCTCGAGAAGTGCTTGCGCGGCACCTCGGCGCCGGAACGCTGCTATTTCCGGTTCGACAAGCACTTTAACGCGGAAGGACACGCCCGCGCCGCCGAGTTCCTCTTTCAGGAGATCCTTCGAAACACGCCTTCCGGAAGCGCTGCGGAATCCTACCGTGATGCGGCAGAATCGGATGTCTCCGCGGAGAACATCCAGGGGATTTCCGCGCCGCCCGCCCGCTGATTCGCCCAGCGCGCCAGGGTGAAGAGGTAATCCGAAAGCCGATTGGCGAAGCGCAGTGCGGCGGGATTGACGCCGCCTTCGGCAGCGTCCAGTTCCGCCAATAGACGTTCCCCTCTGCGGCAGACGGTGCGCGCGATGTGCAGCGCCGCTCCGGTGGGCGTTCCTCCCGGAAGAATGAAGTGATGCAGTTCGCTGATCTCCTGATCCCAGCGGTCAATGGCGCTTTCGAGCTCGGCGGCAGCTTCCGCCGGGATCCTGGGCGTGCGGACGTCCGTAACCGGAGATCCTGACGATTCTCCTTCGGTGTCCATCCGAGCCGCGATGTCGCTGCAGAGAACGTGCAGTCTGGGCTGCAGCGACGCCAGGATCGCTTCCACCTCGGCGTCGCGGTTGATCGCGCGGATGTACCCGATCCAGCTGTTCAGTTCGTCGAACGTGCCGTACGTCTGCACGCGCAGATGGTATTTCGGCACTCTGCCGCCGCGCAAGAGGCCGGTTTCACCCCGATCGCCGGTGCGTGTGTAAATTTTCATTTCGTCCCCGTTGAGGAATGCGATTTCTTCAGTAATACGATGCCGGATTGCATTCTATTGCGAAAGACACTCCGCAATTTCGATCCGCTTTTCCGGATTTTTCACTGGACACTTTTCCAAGAATTGATTACATTTCCTGCACCGGATCGCTTTCCCTTTATCTGGATCCGGTCTTATCCCAATATCCATATCAGCCGACGCGGCTTCCCCGCCGACGATCGGCAGAACCATCAACCGAGGAGTCAGCGATGCGCTGTCTTTGAGATGAAGCCGTAATCCGCCGAGCGCGGATTCTGCGTCTGCGTCTGGAGGACGGCGCCGGATTCTCGCCGCGTTGATCCGCTGCGCTCCCGGACGACTCCTCCAGTCCGCCGACCGAAACCATCTTCAGCGCCTCCGCAACTACCCCTGACCCTGGAGGAGTTATGCAACACACCAACGTCACCGTGAAAGACGTCAGCGCCGTGTACGACGGCCCGGAGGGTCTACTCTGGGAATTGATCATGGGTGAACAGATCCACGTCGGTGGATATCGGTCATCTATGGAACTGGCGAAGCGAGCCGGCATTCAGAAAGGCTGGCGCGGATTGGATCTGTGCAGCGCTTTGGGCGCCGGTTGCCGTTTCCTGGTTAAGAATTTCGGCGTCACGATGTGCGGACTAGACGCCACCCGCACGATGTATGACAAAGCCAAGCAGCGCGCTCAGGCGGAAGGCTTGGCGGATCGGATCGAATTCAAGCTGGGCGACGTCACCGCCATCCCCTGGAACGACAATGAATTCGACTTCGTCTGGGGGGAAGACGCCTGGTGCTACGTCGTGGACAAGGAGAAGCTGATCCGCGAAGCCGCCCGTGTGTTGAAGCCGGGAGGCATCCTGGCGTTCACCGATTGGGTGGAAGGTCCCAAGGGCATCTCCGAAGAGGAAGCCCGGCGCGTCAACACCTTCATGAAATTCCCCTATATGGAGAGCACCCTCGGCTATCGGAAATTGATCGAATCGGCGGGGCTGAAAATCGTGAGCGCGGAAGACCTCTTCCCCGAATTCGGCGGCTACGTGGATCTCTACATCCGCATGCTGACGGAGCAGTTGACCTTCGATGCCCTGCGGATCATCGGCGACAATATGGAGCTCTTCCAGGCGATGGGCGGCGAAATGATGTTTATGTCGAAGATTGCTCACGAAGGCAAGTTGGACCGCTGCCGCATCGTGGCGAAGAAGTAAGCGAGGATAAACGAAGAGGCTGTCCTAAAGCACCCGGATTGTCACTCCGGACGGGCTTCAGCCCGATCCGGAATCCAGCAACTTTTCTGCCGGACTCCCGCTTTCGCGGGAGGGACACGAACGGGTTTGCTTCTGACTTTAGGACAGCCTCTTATCTCTCGACGAAAACCGATTATTTCACCAGCATCATCTTCTGCGCGGCGGTGAAAGCCCCCGCATCCATGCGGCAGAAGTAAATCCCCGACGCCAGACCAACCGCGTCCCAGGTGACTTCATGCCGGCCCGCATCGCGGTAGCCGTCCACCAGCGTCGCAACGGTGCGGCCCTGGACATCCGCGACGGTCAGACGCACCCGCGCCGTCAGCGGTAACGTGAATTGGATCGTCGTCGTGGGATTGAAGGGATTGGGGTAGTTCTGACCCAATTGGAAGCCCTGAATCAGCGCCGAGATCCGATCCTCCGATTCCCCCCATCCCGCCGTCGTCCAATCCGTCAGGGCGTAGCCATTGCCGTCCAACGAAGATTTCTGGAAGGGGAAGCTGTCTTCCGCGTAAATGACGGCGGAATACTGCCCCACCCGCATCCGGTATGTGTAGTTGCCCGGCGGTGCACTCGCGGGGACGTTCTGCGTCATCGTACGAGTCAGGGATCCACCCGCGGGCAGAGTCAATCCCAGGCGGCTTAGCACGCCGAACACGTTGCCGGAAGGCAGCACGGCTTCGATCCAGCCGTCGAAGTTAACCGATCCCGAACCGGTGTTGCTGACGTTCAGCGTGTAGTTGAAGCTGCCTCCCGAAGCGGGGATGACGATAGGAGGATTCTGCGGCGTCAGCGTTACAGCTAGCGGCGCCTCGGGCAGCACCTGGAAGTGATGCGGGTCGCCGGGCCCAATGTACGGGTGGTTCTCGCTGCGGCCGGAATCGTCTTCCGCGTGGATGTAGTAGTAGATCGTCGTGTAGTCCGGCTGATGCGGGATATAGGCGGCGAAGGAGTCGCCGCTAACGTGCGTCATCGGCAGCGTTGTGTAGGATCCTCCGGCGGGCTTCCAGATGACGGCGGGGGTGTTGTTGATGAAGGGCATATTGCTGTAGGCATGGATGTTGGCGCCCACCGCGTACCCCTGCGCCGAGTTGATCTGGTCGAAGACGGGCACATGCACGATGCGCAGCATATACCGGTCGGTGATGCCCATCACCCGGCAGTGGATGGCGTCGTCGTTGACCCAACTGCCGGTGAAACCGAGCACTTCGTAGCCGGGCATCGCCTGCTGCCAGACCTGCATCGCCGCCGCGTCGTAGCTGCTGCCGAACAGAGGCACGAGAACCTTGTTGTTCAGGATCAGCGCGTTGGTGTAGTCCTGGCTGGAACCGCCCACCACCCGCACCACTTCATAGGGGCGTCCGTAGGAACTGATCTGCGAGGCGAAGAAAGCGGCGTTGGCTTCCAGCTGAGTATTAGTCGGCACCTGCTGCTTCACCATGATCTTGCCGGGCGACAATAGCTTCCCCCAGCAGTCAATGTGGTGGATGCCGGTTGAGCTGATATCGGGCACCACCATATAATCGTTGCCGGTGAACTGATAGATGTACTCGTCCACCTGAGCGTGCGTCAGGTTCGGATTCTCGTTGTACACCAGATCCGTGGACATAGCGATGCCCATCCCGTCGCTCATATAATTCCCGCCGGTGTGGATCAAGGACATCCCGTACACGGGGATGTTCAAGCTGGCGCCCAGCACCCAGGGGATGTTGTTGTCATCGGGGCGGGTGGGGCGGTTGTAGATGTGATCGGTGATCCCCTGAACATTATTGCCATTGAAGATGTACCACGGTCCGTAGTCGCGCGTCCAATAGGAGTTGGAAGGCGCGATCAGAAAGGTGCAGTTGGCGATGTTGACTCCGCCGGCGCTGTATTGGCTCAGCACGGTGTTCATCTGCGACGTATTCGCGACGATGGTCTTCACCTCCACATCTTCCGACATCTCGGCGATGAGGTTGATCGGGATGCCGAAGGGATAGCGGATCAGCACTCCGGACATCGGCTCCCATTCCGCGGGGTTGCAGACCGGAGGCGGCGGCGGATCGTCGGTGGGCGGGTATTGAATGGGGAAGAGGTGCTCGTTTTCAATTTCCCATTGCGTCTTGTAGATGGGCAGTTCGATGCCCTGTTCGACGTTCCAGGATGGGGAAGGCGTCGGCTGATCCGCTTGCGCGGCAGACGTGAAAATCCCGCCGTTCAGCAGCGACAGCGCGATCGAGATCCAGATCAGGCAAAATCTTGAGCAAGTCATCAGGGGACCTCCGAGATTCAGTTTTGTGTGGAAGTATAATCCGATTTTCGAACTTACAGTAACGCATTCGGCGCGGTTGCGCCGCCTTCTCAGGCGTTCGCCCATTCGTGCCGGGCTTCGGGTTCGCGCAGATCGTAGAAGACCTTCTCCGGCGATTGCTGAAATCCGAGAGATTCGAGCAGCGCGCGGGTCGGAGCGTTGCGCAGCTCCGTATTCGCCCAGAAGCGGTGCACGCCGAGCTTGCGCATTTCTTCGATGCCGGTCTGCAACAGGCGATGTCCGATGCCGCGGCGCCGCATCGCGGGATCCACGAACAAATCGAAGATGATGCCGATCCGGTAATCGAAAATCCGCACCGCCACCCCCCAGAAGTAACCCCGCACCTCCCCATCGTCTTCCGCCACCAGCACGACATCCTGAGCCCGACTGGACAAGGCGGACAATTTCCAGCCCCGAAAGACTTCGGCGGGTTCCTTGAAGCGTTCGATATCCTCCGAAATGTGCAACGACACCAGCACGGCGCGGTCTTTTTCTTCCGCCGGTCGGATCACCATGATACCTCCAGTAAAAAACCTCTTTTATTGATATAGTCAATATAACAATTTCATCAGAGCTTGTCAAGTGCTTTTTGTCACAGCGGTAATTTTTCCTCAAGCCGCGAGCTTTGTGCTTGACATTGACGGGCTGATTTCGTAAATTACCCATCGTTTGATACTCTAACTTGGGGACGAAATTGAACTCGAAGACTCTGATCTGCCTGTCGCTTTTTTGCGTCTCTCTGTTCTTGGGCTGTGCCGAACGTCAGGATGCCGTGCTGCCTTCCGGCAACGTTCTCGCCTATCTGGGACGCGTGCCGGTGCGCGGCGTCGCCAATGACGTGGCGGTCCTCGGCGACCGCGCCTATGTCGCCGATGCTCCTTACGGCGTAAGCATCTACGACTTGTCCAATCCTTCCAGTCCCCAGTTGGTGGATTCGATCTCACTGCTCGACAACAGCCCCAAGCTGATCGCACTGGATCCTTCCGGCAGTGTCTTAGCCGTACAGGCGTCTTCCGGAATCCAGGTCTATGACTTACACAACAACCGCTGGGTGCTCAACACCGGCAGCAGCAATCATTACAAGATCAACCTGCGCTTTCAACAGGATACCCTCACCGTCTTCCGGGCGGACCGCGACGCCGGCGACGGCTTCAATGTGGAAAAATTCGTGAACTTCGGAACGCCCGACAGTCTGGTGTTCGGATCTCTGCACTACTTCAGCCGCAATGACGCCGGAGCCTACGGCTTCGCGCTCGATAACCTGACCAACGCCTTCGTATGCTATGACGTTATGGGCTTCAGCATCTTGGATTACAGCACCCCCTACACCGCCACCCTGGTCGGCCAGTTGAACGTCCCGGGCCGCATCCGCGACGCCGGTTTGAACGGCAACGTGCTCTGTCTGGCGGCAGGGTATGAAGGGATCGCCACCGTCAACGTCAGCAATCCGAGCAATCCGGTTCCGTTAGGGTCTCTGATCATTCCCAATGCCACCGACATCATCCGCATCATCGTCGCGGGAAGCCGCGCCTATCTGCTGGATGATTACGACGGCATCTTCGCGGTGGACGTCTCGGCGCCCGCCAACCCCGCTTTGATCGGCACCCTGGTCACTTCCGAACCCAGCGGCTTCAGCGTGGTCGGCGATCTGATCGTTGTCGCGGATTCGGATGAAGGGTTGGTGGTGGGGCAGATCTTATACTGAGGGCGAACCGCTTCCTTCACACCGGAGTTCCGCATGTCCCGGATCCGCGCCATTCTCTTCGACCTCGACAATACCCTCGTGGACTTCATGAAGATGAAGCAGGAATCGGTGGACGCCGCAGTCCTGGCGATGGTGGATGCGGGTCTGGATCTGCCGCCCGCGGAAGCCAAGCGGCGCATCTGGGCGATTTATGACCGCGAGGGGATCGAGTTTCAGGAGGTTTTCGATCGGTTTTTACAAAGTCATTACGGGGCGATAGATCATCGGGTGCTGGCGGCGGGGATCATCGCTTACCGGCGCGCGCGCGAAGCCTCGATGGTGCTCTATCCGCACGTCAAAGCCACATTGGTTGAACTGGTGCGGCGCGGACTGCGGCTGGCGGTCCTCTCCGACGCCCCCGCCAAACAAGCCTGGTTGAGACTGTGCGCGCTGGAAATCCATCACTTCTTCGAAACCGCTGTCACGTTCGAAGACACCGGCAAGAGAAAGCCGCATCCCCGCCCCTTCCGCAAAGCCCTTTCGGTGTTGGGCGTCACCGCCGATGAAGCCCTGATGGTCGGCGATTGGCCCGAACGGGATATGGCGGGCGCCAAGGCGGTGGGCATCCGCACCGTTTTCGCCCGCTACGGCGATCTCTTCGGCGTGACGCATTCCGGCGCGGATCGCGATATTGACGACATCTCGGAGCTAATCCGCATCCTGGACGATCCGGAGTTCAACCGATGATACCTTACCTTTATATGCCCGGAAAGCGCCATTTGCGGGCGGCCGATTCCGCAAATAAGAGGTTCGGAGTATGAAGAAAATCGCGACGGCGGAGGAGATGCGCCGGCTGGATCAAGCCGCCATCGAGACGGCGGGGATTCCCGGACTCATCCTGATGGAAAACGCGGCGGTGGGTCTTCTGCGCGCGGTGCGGGAAATCCTGGGCGATCACTTGACTCACCGGCGGTTCATCATCGTCTGCGGCAAGGGCAACAACGGAGGCGACGGGTATGCCCTGGCGCGGCATCTCTTCAACCGCGGCGCGGAGGTGACCGTCATCGCGGCGGGATCTGTATCAGAATTGAAAGGGGACGCCGGAGTCAACGCCGGCATCTTCAAAACCATCGGCGGACGAATCTTCGAAGTGAAGCAGAGCGGCTCCCTGCCGGACCTGCCCGCCGCGGATATGATCATTGACGGCTTGTTGGGCACGGGTTTATCCGGAGCCGCCAAGGGTTTGATCGCCAGGTTGATCGAGTGGATCAACAGCCGCCCCGAACCGGTTTTAGCGATTGATATACCTTCTGGAGTGGAGAGCGACACGGGTGCGGCGCGGGGTGCGGCGGTTCAGGCGGACTGGACGGTGACGATGGGCTTGTTGAAGCGCGGTCTGGTCTTGCCTCCCGGGCGCGATCTCGCCGGCAAAGTGACCATCGCCAATATATCGCTGCCGCCCGGCGTGCGCGCCGGGTCGCAGATACACTTTCATCTCCTGGAGAAACGCGACATCGCCGGGATGCTGCCGAGACGAAAGCCGACTTCCCACAAGGGAGACGCGGGACGCGCCTTCGTGCTGGCGGGTTCGCCCGGGAAAACCGGTGCCGCCGCTCTGATGTCCCAGGCGGCGCAGCGCATCGGCGCCGGCTTGGTCATCCTCGGAATCCCCGCCAGCCTAAACCCCATCGTCGAAGTGAAGCTGACGGAAGTGATGACTCACCCACTGCCGGAAAACGCGCAAGGCTGCCTGAGCCCCGAAGCACTGCCGATCTTGGAAGATCTCGTCTCCTGGGCGGATGTGGTCGGCATCGGACCCGGACTCTCCACGCATCACGACACGGAGACCGCGGTGCGATCTCTGGTCGGCGGCATCAAGAAGCCGCTGGTGATTGATGCGGACGGCTTGAACGTCTTAGGGACGGAGATGGAATTCGCCGGAATGCTGCCGGCGGATTCGATCCTGACGCCGCACCCGGGGGAGTTTTCCCGCTTGACGGGGAAATCAATCCCGGAGATCCTCGCGAATCGGGTGGAACTGGCGGCTTCCCGCGCCGCCGCCTGGGGAACGGTCATCGTGCTCAAAGGATCTCCGACCATCATCGCGGACCCGGGCGGGGAAACCTACTGCAACCCCACCGGCGGACCGGCTCTGGGCACCGGCGGATCGGGAGATGTTCTGACCGGTATGATCCTCGGCTTGCTGGCGCAGGGTTGTCCGCCGCTGCACGCCGCCTGCGCGGGGGTCTATCTGCACGGATTGGCGGGGGATCTCGCCGCGAAGGCAATCGGTGTCGCCGCCACCTGCGCCGGCGATCTGGATCGTTTCATCCCGGCGGCGATCCGGGAAGTGCTGCCGGAGGCGTAGTGGGGGGAGAAACAGTTCATTCATCGCTCCGACAACAGGAAAATACTGATAAGCGCGCGGCCTGGCGCATCTGGGCGCCTTTCTTCTTCTGGCTGGCGGTGATCTTCGCCCTCTCGGCGTATCCCAGAGCTCTGATCCCGCAGAGCAAGTATTTTTCTTGGGATAAACTGGCGCATCTGGTGGAATACGGCATCCTGGGGTATTTGAGCGCGCGGGCGTTTTATTTTTCTGGAATCCGTTGGCTGCAGTCGCACTTCTTCCTGCGCACGATTGTTTTCGGGACGCTTTTCGCCGCCAGCGATGAATTGCATCAGTATTTCGTCAAAGGACGCTTCGCTTCGGTGTACGATGTCATCGCGGACGTCGTCGGGGTCCTGATCGGAAGCTATTTATTCATTCGAATGCAGAAGCGGGTTACAGAGCCATCCGCGGAGAAAGTTAAAACCGTCGGCGAAAAAGAAATAATCCATAAACACGATGCAGGAGAATGATCTATGGCGCGGTCTTTGAACAAAGTGCTGTTGATCGGGAATCTGGGCAGGGATCCGGAGTTGAAGACCACCCCTTCCGGAGCCAACGTCGCCACCTTCACGCTGGCGACCAATCGGCGCTGGAAGGACAAAAACGGCGAATGGCAGGATGAGACTCAGTGGCACAATCTGGTCGCCTGGGGACCTCAGGCGGAGACAATAGGATCCTATTTGAAGAAGGGTTCGAGACTCTTCGTGGAAGGCAGACTCACCCATCGTTCCTGGGACGGGCAGGACGGCCAGAAGCACTACACCACGGAAGTGATCGTGGAAAATTACGTTTTCCTCGATGCAGCACCGGAAGGAGTCAAGGGCGCCGGGAAACGCGAACCCATCCCGCCGCCGGATCACCCAGAGGAGGCCGGCGGTAATGCCGATGCGGACGACCTCCCCTTCTGATGGCTTGTAATCGCCGAAGTCTGTGCCTCCCCCGCCGAATCTCCCGAGGCACTCGCTTTCGGAATTGATTCGAGAGCCTCAAGCGGACTTCGAGAATCTCCTGCAGCAGCGGGCGGACGAATGCGGACTCTGCCGGAACAGCTCTTCGCCACCGCGGAAAAATTTGCGGATAAGACCGCCCTGAAATACAAGCTCGGCAACGCATACGCAGACCTCTCTTTCCGTGCGCTCGCGGAGGAGGTTAAGACCGCCGCCGCCGCGTTTCTCGCCTTGGGGGTGCAGCCCGGCGAGCGCGTCGGCATCCTCTGCGAAAACCGCCCGGAATGGGTGGTCTGCGATCTGGCCAGCCTGCTTGCCGGCGCCGTAAACGTCCCCATCCACACCACCTTCAGTCCGCGGATCATCGCCGACGTCTTAGCCGATTCCGGCTGTTGCGCGCTGGTCCTTTCCCGTCTGGATCTTTGGCGGAAGTTGCAGCCCCTTCTTAGGGTGGATTCGCCGCTGCGAAAAGTCATATGCTTGGAGGAGGCTGGACGCTCAAAATCCACCGCGCCGGATGGCGGAAAGATCCGGGATGAACGCTTGATTTTTTGGGCGGATTTTCTCAAGAATGCCCAAAAAGACGCTTCGTTTCCTCCCGTTTCATCCGGCGACATATGCACCATCCTCTACACCTCCGGGACGACGGGCGAACCCAAGGGCGTCGTCCTGACGCAGCGAAATTTTTTGGCTAATGCTCAGGCGAGCCTCGACGCCGTCGAGATCAAACCGAATGACATCCTGCTCTCCTTCCTCCCCCTCTCGCACATTCTCGAACGCACCGGCGGTTATTACGCTTCCTTGCTCCTGGGTGGAGCCACAGTCGCGTACGCGAAGAGCTTGAAAGAGCTGGCTCGGAATATCCGAGAAGTCAGACCCACGATCATCATCGCCGTGCCGCGCTTCTTCGAAAGCGTGCAGGACGGCGCGCGCAATGAGATTCGTCGGAAGGGCGCCTTCTTCGCTCGGCTTTTTGAAATGGCGTTTCAGCAGGAGGACGACCGCCAAAAGAAATCCGCCCCCGAGCGCTGGATCGCTCACGCGGCGGCGGCTTTCTTCCGATGGAAAATCCGCGCGGGGCTGGGTGGGAAACTTCGGCTGGCGGTATCCGGCGGAGCCGCTCTGCGCCCCGAAATCGCCCGCTTCTTCCAGAAGATCGGCGTGACTATCTGCGAAGGCTACGGCTTGACGGAAACCTCGCCGGTCATCTCCGTCAACCGCCCCGGACGGGTCAAAATCGGCACGGTGGGCGAGATCCTCGAGGGGATCGAAGTACAAATCGCTGCCGACGGGGAGATTCTGACACGCGGTCCCTGCGCCACCCAGGGCTACTGGAACGATCCCCAAGCCACCCGCAGCTTGATAGACGAAGACGGCTGGCTGCACACCGGCGATCTGGGTGCGATGGATGAGGAAGGATATTTGACCATCATCGGGCGCAAAAAGGAGATGCTGGTGACCGCCGCAGGCAAGAACATCTGGCCCGAACCGCTGGAGAACCTGCTCGACTCCTCGCCGTTCATCAAGCAGTCCCTCGTGCTGGGGGATCGTCAGAAATATCTGGCGGCTCTGCTGGTGCCGGATTGGGAGGCTCTGGAAGCGTATGCGCGCGATGCCGGCTTCGCCGCCGATGACCGCAAAGCGCTGCTCGCTCTTCCCGCCGTCAAGGCGCTGTACCGCGGCGAAGTGGATCGCGCGACCGCCGATGCCGCGGCGTACGAGAAGATCGCCAAGTTCGCTCTGGTGCCCGAGGAGTTTTCCTTAGAACGGGAAGAGATGACCCCAACGCTGAAGAAGCGGCGCGCGGTCATCGCCGACCATTACCGCGATCTCATCGGCGAACTGTTTCAATCCAGCCAGCCCCGCGAATGACTTCCGTCAATTGTGCAAAAAATGCGTTTCGATAATTAGCGCTTGACTTTGCCAATATGATGAAGTATATTGTAATGTTGTGAACGATGCAAGCAGATTAAAATAGCTTGATCGCCTTAGATTCGTCTGATGCGCACGTGATTTTTCCCTATAGATGAAAATAATCACAAACCGGAACAGCAGGGAGGTGCTATGAAAACAGGTTCTCACTTCGGTTGTTTGGGTTTCCATTCGGGAAACGCCGGAATTCCCGGCGTCGTCCTCGGCGGTCTGGGGCTGATGCTCGTCTTCTGCGTCCTGCTCCCGGCGCCGAGCGCGGCGGCGGAGACCATCCTCTACGGGGACACGTGGGGGAAAGCCAGCTTCAATCTGGTGCAGCAGGATGCCGCAGGCGTGGAAATCGTCTTCTCCGTCCCCCGGCTGGAAATCACGGAAATGGAGGTTGACGGGGAGACGATGCAGAACCTGATCATCCCCGGGGTAATCCTGCCCAACAATGCCGGAGCTCCCAATTTGCCGGGCGAAAGCCGATTCATCGCGCTTCCGCAGGGCGCCTGGGCGGAACTCGAACTCGTGAGTTACCGCACGGAAGTCCTGCGCGATATGAACATCGCGCCCGCCTTCAAGATCCCCCGCGGCGACGACGACCGCCCGTTGGAATACCGCAAGGATCCCGCCATCTACAACACCGACGCATTCTATCCGGCGGAACCAGTTCTGCTGAGCGACCTCACTAAAATGCGCGGAGTGGACGCGGTGATCCTGGGCATCACCCCTTTCCAGTATAATCCGGTGAAAAAGGAATTGATCGTTTACAAAGACGTCCGCGTCCGCGTGAATTTCTACGGGGGAAACGGGCATTTCGGCGAAGACCGGCTGCGCAGCCGCTGGTGGGAGCCGGTGCTGCAGCAGAACCTCCTGAATTACGCATCCCTGCCGGCGGTGAATCTGCATCCGCAGCGCCCGCCGCAGTCGGACGAGGATAACGTGGAGTATATCATCATCGTCCCCGACGACCCCTATTTCCGCGCCTGGGCGGATACGCTGAAACGCTGGCGCAACGAACAGGGCATCATCACCGGCGTCACGACGCTGACGGAAATCGGCGGCAACAACGCCACGCTGATCGAGAATTACATCAACAACGCTTACAACAACTGGGCGATCCCGCCGGTCGCCGTTCTGCTGCTCTCCGACTACCAGAGCAGCGGCATGGACGAATACGGCATTACATCTCCGATCTGGAACAACTACTGCGTCTCCGATAACATATACGCCGACATTGACGGCAACAACCTGCCGGATCTGAACATCGCCCGCATCACGGCTCAGACGCCCCAGCAGCTGCAGACGATGATCAACAAGATGCTGACCTACGAGCGCAACCCCTACACGGATCCGAATTTCTATATTGATCCCCTGATCACCGGCGGCTGGCAGAGCGACCGCTGGTTCATCCTCTGCTGCGAAGTGATCTGGGGGTACTTCCGCAACGTGCAGGGCAAATACCCTGAACGGCAGTACGCCGGCGCTTCCGGACCTCCCTCGTCTTGGTCCACCAACCCCAATACCTATATGATCGTCAACTACTTCGGTCCCACCGGATTGGGCTACATCCCCGCCACACCCAGCCATCTGACCAGCTGGACGGGCAGCGCGGCCACCATCAACAACGCCATCAACAACGCCACGTTCTTGGTTCAGCACCGGGATCACGGAGCGGTGGAAGGCTGGGGCACCCCTTCGTACACCATCAGCAATCTGAGCGGGCTGACGAACGAAATGTATCCGTACGTCTTTTCCGCCAACTGCTTGACCGGAAAATACAACAACGCCACTCAGTGCTTCGCCGAAGCGTTCCATCGGATGACGTACGGCGCGCTGGGCGTCTTAGCCGCATCCGAAGTTTCCTATTCGTTCGTCAACGACGCCTTCTGCTGGGGAGTATACGACTTGATGTGGCCCGATTTCGACCCGGGCTACGGTGCCGATCCCACCGGCGAATTGAACCTGCGTCCGGGCTTCGGCAACGCCAGCGGCAAATACTATCTGGCGGCGTCCTCCTGGCCCTACAACCCGGGCGATAAGACGGTCACCTATCACCTCTTCCACCATCACGGCGATGCCTTTATGACGCTCTATTCGGAAGTGCCCCAGAACCTGACGGTGCTGCACGCGCCGCAGCTGCTGGGCGGATCGAATCAATTCACCGTGACCGCCAACCAGGCGTCGCTGATCGCCTTAACCGTGAACGGGACGATCATCGGCACGGCGGAAGGCACCGGCGGACCGGTGACCATCGCGATCCCGCCGCAGACTCCCGGCAACACGATGCGCGTGACGGTGACCAAAGCCAATTATTACCGCTACATCGCCGACGTGCCGGTCATCCCGCCGTCGGGACCTTACGTCATCGCGGGAAGCTGCCAGGTGGTGGATAATTTCGGTTGGAACCCCAACGGCCAGCTGGACTACGACGAAACCTCGTATCTGACCTTGACTGTGCAGAACATCGGCATCGAAAACGCCCCCAACGTGATCGTCACCATCAGCACCGACGATTCCCTGCTGACCATCCTGGACAACACGGAAAATTACGGCACGGTCGCCGCCGGTGCCGGCGTCACCGTGCCGCAGGGCTTCCAGGTGCGGGCGAGCGCCGCGACTCCGGACAATCACGTCTTCGTCGTCAACGTGCTGGCGGTTTCCGCGCCCAATCAGTGGGAATCCAGCTTCGCCCTCGCCGGTCACGCGCCGGTGCTGACCGTGGATCACCTCGAGTTCGACGATCCCCTGGGCAACAACAACCACTGGCTGGATCCCGGCGAAACGGCGGATATGGACGTGTTCTTGAAAAACACCGGATCGGCTCCGGGCGCGGCGCTGCAGGGGATTCTGACCAGCTTCGATCCATTCTTGACCGTCCTCACGTCCACGGGTTCTTTCGGGACGATTCAGCCGAACGGCACGGCTGCGGCGACCTACAGCGTCAGCGCCAGTCCTGCCACACCGCAGGAACACCTGGCGGATGCCCAGCTGGCGATGTCCGGCGCTCACAGCTTCGTGAGCACCCTGCCATTCCAAGTGATGATCGGCAATCTGCTCTATGACCCGACCGGACCGGATGCCTACGGCTACCGCGCCTACGATCCCTTCGATGCGCCGGAAAACCCGGTCTACAACTGGGTGGAGATCTCGGCGGATTCCGGCGGTCCCGGCACGATGGTGCCCTTCACCCTCGACGATCAGACCTTCCAGTATGATCTCCCCTTCAGCTTCCAGTACTACGGGCTGGTCTTCAACCGCTATACGATCGGCGCCAACGGCTGGATCGCGATGGGCGAAGTGACGGCGGACGACTACTCCAATTCGGGGATTCCCAGTTCCGACGGGCCGCCCAATATGATCGCGGCGTATTGGGAAGACCTGTCGCCCCAAAGGACCAATTCCGGCAAAGTGTGGTGGTGGTTTGACGCGGCCAACCATCGTCTGATCGTAGAGTACAACCACATCGAACAATACGCGCCGACCGGAGCGTTCGAGACCTTCCAGGTGATCCTATACGATCCGGCGTACTATCCCACCGGCACTCAGGACGGCAGAATCAAAGTCCAATACAAGGATATGTCCACGACGGCGATTCAGTCGGAAGGCACCGTCGGAATCGAGAACTCCACGCAGACGGTGGGGATTCAGTACTTCTTCGACGGCACCTACGACATCCACGCTCATCCCCTGGCGGACGGCATGGCGATCCTCTACACGACGCCCGCCGCCGCCCCGCAGGTGCAAGTTACGCTGACGCCGGTGAACCCGCCCATCCAGATACCTGCGGTGGGGGGCAGCTTCGACTTCAACGCCTCGGTGGCGAACAACGGGACGTCGCCGGCGACGTTCGACGCCTG
>CAZUTK010000048.1:0-24831 GCA_964623265.1 uncultured bacterium
ATTGATCGGCTCCGACATTTGATTGTCGCCGTTCAGCCCGGCATCCTGCCCGGGCAAGGCGCCCGGACGATTGGGGTTGATTTCCACCCAATCATAAGGGATCGGTTCAAATTCAGGAGGGTTGGGCGTCAGGAGGATTCGGTTCTGATCGTATTGGACGTCGTAGGAAATGTAATTGAGCGGATTGACCAGCTCCGGCGGGACGATGGAAACAATATGATGAATACCGGTGTGCACCGGATTCAGATAAGAGCTGGTATCCTGATCTTCGACGACGCGATCGAGATTTGTCACCTCGTCAGCGACCGTCGTCCCGTAAATTTGCAGCTGCTGGGGGACAAAATCCGGATCCACGAATCCGAGTTCCGCCTCCGAGCTTTCGAATTCCCGCAGGTAGAAGTAGTTCTGAGCGTTCAGGAGATGCAGGTTGCCCGAACCGAATCCGACGTCGTGCTCGGCCGGAGCATAGGTTTCTCCCATCAATTGGAACACCATCTGAGATCTCTGGATGGACTGCGACGCCAACGCCTGTAGTTGTTCGTCACTACCTTCCCCCGAGATTTCGAGGACGGATCTCTGGATGGCGGCGGAGAGGCACAAGCCGGCGTACGCATCCGCCAGCAGTTCTTTTTCGGCGACTGGATCCGCCAGCGTCGTGATGAACGAGAACTGAATCTCCGCGTCGGCGAAGTCCGTCAAGCGCACCGCCGACCAGCCCAAGCCGTTGTACGCCGGCAGGTAGAGAGCATTGCGCTGATTCGCCTCGCGGAAGCGGGCGCGGGCTTCGGTGAAATTCCCGGCGTTGTATTGTTGCCATCCGAGAGTCATTAGATAATCAATGGAATTGTAGCTCGTCGGGATGTTCTCGCTCTTATCGCTGCAACCGCCGAGCCACAGCACGGATGCACCCCATACCAGGCATGCGATCCGCCGGAAATTCAATCTTGGTTTCATCCCTGAACTCCTGAGTTCTACCTCATCGGGGTTTATTTCAGGAAAATCATCTTGCGGTACAACGTCCCTTCCTCGGATTCCAGCCGCAGAAAGTAGATGCCTCCGGCGAGGCTGCGCGGCGTCCAGGAAACCGAATGCCTGCCTTCCGACAGAGGGGCGTTGACCAGCTGCGCCACCCGGGCGCCTTGAATGTTGTATACATCAAGATTCACCTTCTGCGCGCGGCTCAGTTCGAAATGGATCCGCGTCGCGGAATTGAAGGGATTGGGGAAATTCTGCTCCAACCGGAAGGCGTAAGGCAGAGAAGCCTGCATATCTCCCGGCGGACCGGCGAACGCCCGAAACTTCCCCAATTTCGGGCTCGCTACGCGCAGCAGTCCGGCTTCCGGATCGGCGCTGCCGCAGATGTAGATCCATCTCCCGCCTTCGCTGCGATAGACCCCGACGTCGCGGTTTCCCAGCAGAGTCCTGTCGTAGGGGATGGTGACTTCAACGGGGGCGGTCAGATCTACGGCGGCGCTCCCCGCGCAGACCAGCGGACCGACGGGGAAATGATCCGGATCCGCCGCGGAAGCGATCGTCGCGCCGATGACTTCCTCAGGGATTCCGGGCGGAACTTCGCCGACACTCAGCAAGATATAAGAATCCTGTTTCAGCGCTCCGGCGGGGATGAAGACTCCGGCACCGGTGGCGGCATCTGAAACCGCGCCGCCGTTCTGCTTCAGGATGTAATCCACCGACACCTTGCTCGTGTCGGATTCCTTTTCATTCCCTGCGGCGTTTTCGCCGTAACCCGTGAAGAAGAGCGAATCCGGAAAGACGAGTTTATCCAAATGATATGCGATATGGTACACGAAATCGGAATTCTGGGCATTGGCGTAGAAGATGTTCTGATCCAGAGTGATGGTGGTGTCGTTGCCGGTGACGGAAGACGCGCCGCCGCTGATCCGGATCATCGGACCTTCCAGATCCGTCAGCCCCACATCATCCACCAGATAGAGCCTGCCTCCGTCGGGGAAAATGCGCTCATTCGCGAAGGTGTAAATATCCAGATAGCGTGAGTCTATGGGATTCTGCGCGACGGTGAGATAGAGGAAGGGCGGAGCCAGCGTGTCGTCTTCCAGCACGAAACAGGAGATTTCCTGACCCGAATCCGAAGTGCAGACGGTGATCAGGCGCAGGATGTTGGGCTGCGCACTACCGTTGCCGAGTTGCAGGTCGGGCGGCAGATCCACGCGCCCCTTCTGCTGCGGGTTATCCGTCGGGATCGGGACGATGGTCACTAGGTCCTTCGACATCTCCGGTTCGAAGTTGCCGGACGACGAGAAGAGCAGTTTGAAATCCAGGACGTTGCGGTCGTCGCCGTTGACCAGCAGGCTGCGGATGGGGTGAGCGTTGTTGAAGAACAGCGTGTCCACGATCTGCACGGCGCGCGCGCTCCAGAAGGGCAGCTGCCACTTGAACGGCGGCGAAGTCGTCGGAGTCCAGTACCAGTTGTAGCTGGAGGCGCTGATGCGGCAGTTGATCGCTTTGAAGCCGTATTTTCCGTTTTCGGCGAATGTCGTGTCGGAGATGTCCAGGGATCCCGCCAGGATGAAATCGCGGAAGAAGGAAGCGAAGGTTTCCGTGTAATCCACTCCGTTGTAGGTGACGGGATCCACCAAGGTTTCGTAGAGCAGGCGCCCCAAGCCCGCCACTCCGCGGTAGGGCGAAAGGGCGACTTCCGCGATGCGGTGGACGACCTGATCCTCCACGACAGTATCTGGGAAGACCTGCTCATACAGGTAGAGGATCAGCAGGAAGGAATACATCCGTTCGATGTTGCGGTTGTAATCCCCCCAGTTGGTGAGGTTGTTCATCAAGGGGAAATTGATCACGCCGGTCGCCAGCGGATAGCCCGCGACGTATTGGCTGAAGGCAGCCATCCCCTCCCGCAGCCAGACCTCCTCGCCGAAATCCTGATTCCAGTTGATCAGATTGAACATCTGGTTGCAGGCGGCGGGAGCGCCTCGGTTGATCCACTGCGGGTCGGTGTCCACGTAGAACATCTCCCGCTGATTGCTGTGGATGAAGTAGAGGATGGAATACTCGTTCGTGCCGTCGTAGTAGCCGTCGATGAACGTGCCGTCGCCGGTGCTCAAGTAATACTGATCGTCAATATCGAGGAACAGCACGGTGATCAGAGAATCGCCGTCCGCGTCCAGGCTGGATTCCGGTCCGGGCAGATCGCCCCACCAGTCCTGCACGATGCGGTAGATCCCCTTTTCGGGATCCGCGGGAGTGGCGTCTTCCAGCTGACTTGCGAAGATGTTGATCTGGTTCAGCGTGCCGTTGCGGTGCGACATGCCCAGGTTGGAGGGGGTGAAGTCCGCGCCGTTTTCGGAGCGCAGGAAACCGCCCATATACCCGCCCGTGAAGATCAGATCGCCGGGTCCGAAGGCGACGGTGCGGGTATCCACCGCGACGGAATCCGTGCGGTTGTTGTTGTATAGATAGCCGGTCAGGCGAGTCCATTCTCCTTCCGGATCATCCACGCGGAAGAGGCCGTTCGTCGTGGCGATGTAATAAGCGTCCCCCTTCTTCGCAATGCGGTAAACCGGCTCCCCGGGATGCGAACTGCTGATCGTCTCCTGCGATGAATGATACCACGAGGAGATGTCGCCTATGAAACGGTATTGATATATCCCGTTCCCCTCCGTTCCGACCCGGATGGTGAGGGTATCGCCAGCGGCATCGAGGTGCAGAGCTTTGCCGGACACTTGAGAATACCCGTAGGCTATGCAGCGGTCGAGACGAAAGAGAGTGGTGTCGGTGTAGTCGAAATCGGGGGGCGTCGTCCCCTGCGGATAGTAGAAGATGCCGCTGTCGGACAGCACGGCGAACATGCCTGCGGTGCCGACATCCACCAGAGCAGACCAATACACCTCTTGCACGGTGTCCACGACCGTGATATATTGCCCGGCTCCGAGTTCCAGCCCCTGCGAGGTGGTTGCGGGCAGCGAGAGCCGCAGCGTATCGGCGGTGGGGGGGTGAGCGGGGTCGAGCGCCAGGGCGACTTCGCCTCCCAGCGGCTTCCAGGACACGAGCACATCGGATGTGGCGGACGGGCTCAGGTAACGGGGTTTTCCGTAGAACACCCCTTTGTCGGTCAGGACGAAGAGCAGATCTGCGGCGGAGTCATACGCCAGAGCGTACGCGGGACCGTTCGCCCAAATGGTCCCTTCGCCGGGCGGCAAGCCGCGCGAGAGCGTCACCCAGCGGTTGGCGTTGCGGGTCATATAAACGCCGTCCAAGGTCGCCGCCCAGAGCCATTCCACTTCGGAGGGATGCCCCAAGATATCGTACACCGGAGGTTTGTCTTCACCGGTTTCGGCATCGAAGTTCATGCCCGTGGCGCGGATGCGGAAGGAATCCCCCAGCGCCGTGGAATAAAATACGCCGAACTCCGTCCCCGCCCAGATGAGGTTCGAGGATTCGCCGAATTCCCGGCGCGAGAAGAGGCAATGCACGGGAGCGCGCCGGTTGTAGTAGTTGTTGGTGGAATCGAAGGTGCTGTACCCTCCGTCCACGGTGGGGAGACCGGCGAGATCAATCGCCCAAGTCTGGCCGCCATTGACGCTCTTGTAGAGCCCCCCGCTGCCCGCCGCGAAGACGAGGGAAGGATCCGCCGGAGATGCAGAGATGTCGTTCACGTATGCGTCTTCCGTGAAGTAATAGGCGTGGGCGGATTTCTGCTGGCAGGTGGCGGAGAGCCGGTAGTAGCCGGCGAAGAAACCCTGCGCATACGCCCAGAGAAACTGCGTCTGGCCGACCGAGATAGTGTCCGCCGCGACGCTCACGCCGCCGGAAGGGAGCGCGCCCTGCGGCGAAATCCGCAGCGGGATTCCATTCCCCTCCGCAAGAGCCGCGACCGGCAGGACGGCGGGAAACGCGAGCCAACAAAAGACGACGACGGCACCCAGGAATCCGGACCGAATGCCCGAATTCCGCCGAACCTCATTGCGATGGACGCTCATAATCCTCTCCCTGATCTTACGGTGCGCTTGGATCCGCACCTTCATCAGCAGCCACCCTTCGTGGCAGGATCAGAAGTTGAACCGGAACATAAACCGATGAACGTTATCCAGGATCGTATAGTTCGAGAAAGCGTAATCCACCCCCAGGCGATAGCCGGACATCGGCAGCGAGACGCCGGCTCCGGCGTTCAACCCCGCCGTATCATGGCGGAAAATGTATCCGCCCCGCAGGAAGAACGAATTCTGAAAGCCGTATTCGGCGCCGACCTGAAGGCGCTCGTAGTTGTCCGACGGATGGATGGCGTCCGCGGCGACGGTGATGCGATGCTCCTGCGTGACCCAGGGATCCGCCGCCAAGCCGAAGGCGAATTCAATGGGCAGATCGTACGCCAGGTAATCCGACGGTTCCGGCAGCGCCACGCCGTTGTCGTAGTCCTGATAGGTGTCGGGCAGGTTGAACTTGCTGCCGAAATTCTTGATGCTCATCCCCATACGCAGAGTTTTATAACCGGTGTCGTAGAGCAAGCCGACATCCACGCCGAAGACGCTGGCGGCGGATACATAGAGGTCTTCGTGGATCCAGCGGACGTTGCCGCCCAGCGCGAATTTATCCGTCAGGCGGCGGGCGTAGGATAATCCGAGCGCGAAGTCGCTGGTGGAAAACATCTTCCCCGTGCCCTGCTGCTGTTCGACGGTGGTCTCCTCCATCTCGCCGGAATCCAGGAAGATGAAGTGCACGCCGAAGACTCCGTATTGATGGAAATTGTGAGCAAAAGCGGCGCCGTAGAGGTTGATGTCCGCGAACCAGGGGGCATATGCCGCCGCGAAGCTGGAATTCTTCACGTGCACCAAGCCGGCGGGATTCCGAAAGACGGCGCCCGCGTCTTCTCCCAACGCCATACCGGTGCTCGCCATCGCGACCGAGCGGGCATCCAAATCAATCTTCAAGAACTGCGCGCCCATCGTGCCGACTTTGGCGAATTCCTGAGCCTGCCCGAAGGCGGCGAATCCGCAGATCCAGGTCACTGCCAGAAGCGATCTCTTCATGGCATGTAGGCTTTTTCGAAGCATGGAAGATCCTCCTCGCCTGTTCCGCGCCGACGCGGAAGGAGGCGGTTCCACAATCGTTAACGTGCGATGACGAATTTGCCGATCTTCTTATCCGAATCGGTCTCCGCGACAAACAGATATAAGCCTGAAACGACGGACTGGGTGTTCTTCGAGATAAGATTCCAGGATTCCGTATCCGTGCCGTCCGTGTGATCCAGGGTCTGCACGATGTCTCCGGTAATTGTCAGGATCGTGATCTTGCAAGCCGGCGGCAGATTGATGAAGCGGATGATGCTCTCATAGCGCGCTTCGAAGAGGTTGGTGCCCCGGTAGGGATTGGGGACTACTTTGACCTGCTGCACGTCGGTGTAATAACTGGCGCCGCCCGGTTCCGGATTCTCTTCGGCGCCGGCGAAGGTTTGCGGATACACCGGCTTGGGAGCTCCGCTGGCGGGATCCTTGATGTAGTTGGATCGGGCGGATTCCTGCGGAAGGAATTCCGGCGTCTGCTCGACCGGGTTTTCCGGCTTGTAGGAGTCGTACGCCACGACCGCATAATAATAGGGGACGCTGTTGATGGGGCGTGCGTAAGCGGTGCCCCAAGGCGTCACTCCTCCCGTATCAATAAAGGCGTGAGTCAATGCGGGCATGTCCACGGGCTGATCGGGGTTCAGTGTGTCCCCCTCGGTGCGGGTCACATAGACCAGGCTGTCGTTCAGGATATCGCAGGCGTAGATCAGCTCCCAGCCGGCGGGCGCGTACTGAGCGCGATAGACCTTATACCCTTCGAAGTCGGAGTAGCCCAGAAGGGGATCCGGTTCGAATTCCGCGTGATTATCCCACGCCAGCCGCACGCCTCCGTTCATGCCGGTGTAGTTGAGATTGGGGATGGGCGGCGGGACGGGCAGCACCCAGTGCAGATCCTGAACGAAGCTGGACGGCTGCGCCGGATTGCTCGCCATGCTTCCGGCGTAATAGGCTTTCATCGCTTGATCGGCGGCGGCGCGGACGCCTTTCAAGCCCTGCCCAAGGCAGAAGGCGTAAACGAATCGCAACGTATCCCCGGGAGCGATGGTGAAGGGTCCGGAAGAAGTCAGCCAGCGGTAGTCGAACGTGGGGGCTCCGATTTCGCGGGGGTTGGGGATGAAGTGATAGCCCATCCCCGCCGAATGCGAAGCGGACATATATTCGTACTTCTCATCGTCGTTGCCCGGGTCGCTGTTCCAATTCCACCATTGATGCGCGAAGGGCCGGGGCAGGGTGTCGTCGGGAACCGTATTGTAGGCGGCGCTCGGGGTGAAGATGAGCCGCCCGCCCGTCCAGCCGTCGCAGGCGGGGGACAAGCTCCGCTCGCCGGTGTCGTTGCCCTGGACGGCGTTGTTGTCGCCGTCGTACAGGATGGACATATTGCGGCTGATCAGCCAGCCGTGCAGAACCTGTCCGTTCGCATCCGTCAGCGGCACTCCCGCCTTGTCACCCGCCTGCCCCAGGATCACCGGACCTTCGGAGTCGAGGAAAATCTGATACTCATCCCAGACTCCGTCCGACTCCGCACGAGACGGGTCGGCGTTGGGATTATCGGGATTCGTCCAGCCGTAGGGGATGCCCCACTCGTCGTAGCCGTCCAATCCGTCGCCGTCCAGATCCAGCGGATCCACCACGTCGAGGATGTCGGTATCGGAGTCGGCTCCGTCCCAGCCGTCGTAGTCCACGTTGTCGTCAATATTCGGATCGGTCGGATCCAGGCTGGCGACGTCGTTGTCGAAAACCCAGGCGACGTAAAAATTGGAGAGGGTTCCGATCATCCCCGTGTTGATGATCTCATACTCGAAGGCGATGAAATCATCGTAATCCGGCATAGACCAGGATAAGCCGCGCTGCAGGATCTTGATGCCCAGCGGAATGTGCCCGCTGGAAGCGGCGAAATCATCGAAGAAGACGCGGGAATCCTGAATGGATTTGCCGGCGCCTTTGAAGAAGGGGTCGTCATCCGAGGCGTGCAGTTCGTAATCGCCGTAGTCCGCGTGCGACACCCGCTTCTTGCCCTGCACCAGGGCGCCCACCCAGAAGCGTCCTTCCCAGATGTAATTGTTGCCGGAACCGGCGGGCCATTGCCCGGAAGGCAGAGCGGAATTGGGATCGCCGTAATTGCCGAAATTGGAGACGGCGCTCCAGATGTTGGAGACGTCCATGATCATATACTTGTCGTTGGCGGAGTTGCCCTCCGTCTGCCGCACGGGGCCGACCTTTCCCGCGGCGGGAAGATCCCGGGCGGCGGCTGCGACCGCCAGCGCCATCATTACGGCTGTGATCAGAAGACCTCGAAGCGTTTTGCTCTCCATGCTACACCTCTTTGGGCCGAGGGGCGGATTGTAGGACCGCACGCGGCTTCCCGCCGCGGCAGGATTCCGATCAGAATTGGAACGCGGCGCCCAGCCGCACGATTCTGGGAGTGCTGTACACGGTGGGATCATCATAGGGACCGTCCGCGTCGTAGATGCGGTTTCCGTTTTGATCCACCTGCAGAGCGTACCATTCCGTGTCGGCGATGTCCAGGATATTGCGCCGGTTGAAAAGATTGCGAACTTCCACGAAGATCCGGGCGTAATACCGATTCCAGCGGTAGCCCTTATCCGCAACCATATCCACGTTCAAGGTATAGGGCATCCGTTCGGTGTTGGTGTATTTCCATTTATCCTGATCCCGGGAAGGCGGGCTCCAGGGCATCCCGCTGCCGTACGAAACGATGAAATTGAAGCCGAGATTCTCCGTATAAGGGATTCCGAAGAAGGTCTGCTTGTCCAGCGTGCGCAGGTCTATGTTGGCGGAAACGGTGTGGCGCTGGTCCCAATCGAGAAAAGTTTCCGTCGTGGGGACGTTGTTGCCTTCCCAGATGGTGATGTAATCGGCGGTGGGGGAAGAGTTTTTCCCGCGCGCGAACGAATACGTGTAGGTCAGCGTCCCGGAAAGATAGCTCACCCGCGGGCGGATCAGCGTGACTTCCAAGCCGCGGACGTTGCCGTAATCCGTGTTGTCGTAGAAGCCGTACCAGTTGGAAGCGGAGTAGAAAATCTGGCGGGTGTCCGTCAAGCCCGTGATGTCTTTGAAGAAGCCGGTGACGTTTAGCACGAGATCATTGGCGAACTGATGCTTGACGCCCAACTCGTAGGACGTCGTCTGTTCGGGTTTCAGGTTGGCATTTCCGATGCGCGGGAAGGCGCCGGTGAACTGGAAGGTCAAGTTTTCGAACATAAAATCGAAGCGGGGCACCTGGAAATAACGCCCGTAATTGAAGTACAGGACGTCGCGGTCGGTGATGGGGTGCGAGACCCCCAGGCGGGGCGACCAGGCGTATTTGGCTGGGACGGAAGTGGGATTCTTGATGACACCGCCGACGCCGGGATCCACCACCGGGTCGGTGATATCCGAGGGATAATTATCGTAGTTGGCGTTGAAGTAATCGAAGCGCAGCCCGGCGTTGACGATCAACCCCTCGAACTCCATCTTATCCTGCATATAAGCTGCCAGCGAATAGGGGTAGACGCGGTAATCTTCGCCGTAGACGTTGCCGCCGGAAGCCGCGTCCACATCGTAACTCATAATGTCGTAGTACGTGCCTTCGAAGCCGTATTTCAGCTGATGGTTGGGGTTGACCTGGCTGGTCATATGGAACTGGGCGTTGTAGGTGAACTTCTCGTCTTCGTGCCAGCGGTCGCGGTGATAAGTGTTGCCGATGCCGTACTTGAAGAAGCCGTCGTCGTCCTTCTCGCCGACGCCGAACATCGGCAGTTCGGTCATCTTGATCCAGGTGGAATCGGGACCCACTTCGGATGCGTCCACATAGCCGTTATGGTTGCTGTCGGAGTAGAGGTCGTGTCCGGCGCCGAAGACGACGTAATCCCACAAACCGTTGCCGTTCGAGTCCTCCGGAGAATCCTCGAAACGGCCGTCGTTGTCTAGGTCTTCGGTGGTGGCGATGCCGTCGTTTTCGCCGTAATCGAAAGTGAAGGGTTGCCCGTCCAGACCGAGATCGTAGCCGTAATCCGGGATGCCGTCGTGGTTGGAATCGAGCTCGAAGTCGAACTGACCGTTGCCGTTCAAGTCTTCCATCATCTGAATCACTCCGTCCCCGTTCACATCATCCCAGACGTAACTCTGTCCGTCGGGATTGAACCGCATCTCCCCCATATCGAAGCGCCCATCGCCGTCCCGATCCTCGTTGGTGTTCTCGATGATATTGTAATGCCAGTAGGTTCGATACCGGTTCAGGCGCACTTCGTAAAAGGTGCGTTCGCTCAGAGTGTGAGTCAGAGTGAAGCCGAACTGATCCGCGCGGGACTTGAAGTCGGGCGTGTGTTCCAGCATCGAGAAGGCGTCTATGCCGCGGTTGGAGTTCAGATCTTCCGAATCCATCACGCTATTGCCGTTCAGGTCATTCCACTCTGCGTTCTCCTTGATGCCGTCCCCGTTCAGGTCTACCCAGACCTGCTCGTAGGTGCCGTTGCCGTTATAATCGTTCCATTCCGTATCCAGTCGCCCGTTGCCGTACCAAGGATTGCCGCCCGCATCCACGAGCAGCGGGTTGGCTGCCGGACTGAAATCGGGATTGCGGTCTTCGAAGGTCGTCCTCTTCCACTCGTTATAATTGTAGGTTCCCATATCAAACTGGTGATAATCGTCGGTGTAGTAGATGCCGCTGAGCGCCAGTTTGACTTTGGGAGTCAGGTTATAAGTCAACTTCCCCTGCATCGTGAAGGGGCTTTTGTCGTCGTGGGGGTAGTTGCCTTCGGTGGGGGCGTATTCCGCGGAAGCGAAGAAACGCAGTTTCTTCGTGAAGGGGACAGGCCCGCCCAGCGAACCTTCGAAATCCCAGAGCTGTTCGTGCCAGGGATCTTTGCGGTAGCCGCTGAAATCGGAGGTTTTCACGCGAAGCGCACCGTTGTATGAGGGTCCTCCTTCCTTCAGAACCAGGTTGACGATGCCGGATTGCGCGGATCCGTATTCGGCTCCGAAGCCGCCGGTCTGCACCGAGACTTCCTCCAGCGCCATTTCGGGCACGTCGCCATCGAAGGCTCCGGTCAGAGGATCCATCACCACGGCGCCGTCAATCAGGTATGCCACTTCGCGGTTTCTCCCGCCTCGGATGTGCAGATTGCCGTCCTCTTCCACCGCGCCCGCCGTGAGCGAGAGGATCTGGGTCATATCGTCCACGGGCATCAGCGCGAGCGCATCCGCGCTGGTGGTCATTCGGCTGGCAGTGACGTCCTTCTCGATCAGCGGCTTGGTCGCCACGACGACGACCTCCTCGCCCGCTTCCAAGATGGTCGGCTCCATTTTGATGTCCATCCGGGTGGTCAGATCCGATTGGACCTGGAGATTTCGCACCGTATAGTCTTTATAGCCGACCATCGTCGCCCGCAGAGTGTACGTTCCTGCGGGAACGCTCAGGATGAAGTAGCGTCCGTCCAGATCCGTCGTCCCGCCCAAATTGGTCCCTTCGAGGACCAGATTGACGGTGGGCAGGGGTTCGCCCGAATTTGCGTCGGTGACGAAGCCTGTAATTTTTCCGGTCGTGCCGGCAAGAGCCAAAGCGCACCAGCCGAGCTGGAACGACAGGGAAAGTAGCCAGCGGATGGGGGAGCGTTTTCGTTCGATTGTCCTGTTCATATCGCACCTCATAACGCGCACATGCACCGGAAGGGGCTTCCCGGTTCTCTTCGTTATTACGAAGCGGTGCTCAACCGAATTGACTGGAATCCATGCAGTTGGAAACAGCACCGGTTTGCTGAAGAATCAGATCAGATATTGCAACGGCTACGCAATGGGTGGCAAAAGAGGATTGTGGATGCGGATGGTGAGAAAGACGATCGTCTTGTGGAACCGCGCTCGCCGCCATCCTGGTTAACTGACTGCACCGATATTTCATTCTTCGGGCGTTCATCAAAATTAACTCAAGAGCTGCAAAAGAAGCGCACTGGGTTCAAGATATAAATTATTCCATCAAAGTCAAGCAAAAATTTGTTGAATTCCCGTTCGAAATTTTCGGTGGGAATCGGGTGATTTTCCGAGCGGATTGCGCAAAATCAGGGGGCGCGCGGAGGAGGGATTGTCAGGGGAGGCTGATGCGCTGAATGGCGAGCGCCGAACCGCTTTCGGGATTGAGCGTCAACAGGACGGCGTTGAAGCGCAGATTCTCTTCGGCGATTTCGTAGCGTTGCGGGGTTCCCAGCAGGAACCTCCGCAGCGCAACTTTGCGGTTCAGACCGATGACGGAATCGGCCGGACCCGTCATCCCGACGTCGGTGATGACCGCCGTCCCCTGCGGCAGGAGGCGTTCGTCGGCGGTCTGCACGTGCGTGTGCGTGCCGATGACCGCCGAAACCAGACCGTCCAGATGCCAAAACATCGCCTGTTTTTCCGCCGTCGCTTCGGCGTGGAAATCCACGATGATGATCCGGGTGTGCTCGCGCATCCTCTCCACTTCCTTCTTCCCCAGGCGGAAGGGGCAGTCCAGAGGATACATAAACGTCCGCCCTTGCAGATTGATCACGCCGATCTTTTCACCGCGGCGCAGGTCATAGACATTCGAACCGAAGCCGGGGTTGTCGGGAGGGTAATTCAGGGGGCGCAGCAGATGAGACTCCTCGCTCAGAAGTTTGTGCCCTTCCTTGCGGTCCCAGATGTGGTTTCCGCCGGTGACGACGTCCACGCCCATCTGGCGGAATTCGAAGAATTCGCGGGAGGTGATGCCCTTGCCGTCGGCGGCGTTTTCGCCGTTGGCGATGCAGAAATCCACATTATGCTTCTTAAGCAGCCCGGGCAGAAGCCGCGCGGCGATGTCGCGGCCGGGTTTGCCCACGATGTCGGCGACGAAGAGCACATGCAGCGGCGGGGAGTCTTTCATTCCGGAAGCGGGGTTATTTGGCGTAATCCACGGCGCGGAATTCGCGGATGACGGTCACGCGGATCTGCCCCGGATATTCCATCTCTTGCTGGATCTTGCGGGCGATCTCATGAGCCAGATCCAGGGCGGCGCCGTCGTTGACTTTCTCCGATTCCACCATAACGCGGATCTCGCGCCCCGCCTGGATGGCGAAGCAGCGGGAAACACCGGTAAAAGAAGTCGCCACTTCCTCCAGCCGCTGTAGTCTCTTGACGTAGCCTTCCAGGGTTTCGCGCCGGGCGCCCGGACGGGATCCGGAAATGGCATCCGCCGCCTGCACCAGGATGGAGATGGGCGAGGAGACCTCCACGTCTTCGTGGTGGGCGGCGACGGCGTTCTGCACCGCGGCGCTTTCGCGGTATTTCTTCACCAGCTCGAGCCCGATGGTCGTGTGCGTCCCTTCGGTGTAGCGATCAATCGCCTTGCCCACATCGTGCAGCAGCCCCGCGCGTTTGGCGGTCTTGGCATCCAACTCCAATTCCGCCGCCATTAGACCGGCTAAGTAGGCGACTTCAATAGAATGCTGCAGGACGTTCTGCCCGTAGGAAGTGCGGAAATGGAGCTTGCCCAGCAATTTCACCAGTTCGGGATGGAGTCCGTGCACCCCCACTTCGAGGCAAGCCTGTTCGCCGATCTGCACGATCTGCTCGTCCATCTCCTTCTCGACTTTCTTGACGACTTCCTCGATGCGGCCGGGATGGATGCGCCCGTCGGACACCAGCCTTTCCAGAGCGATGCGGGCGATTTCCCGGCGCAGGGGATCGAAGCCGGAAAGCACGACGGTTTCAGGGGTGTCGTCCACGATGATCTCGACGCCGGTGGCGTTTTCGAAGGAGCGGATGTTGCGCCCCTCCCGGCCGATGATGCGCCCCTTGATCTCCTCGTTGGGCAGATTGACGACGGAAACCGTCGTTTCGACGCCGTGTTCCACCGCGGAGCGCTGGATCGCCTGGACGATGATCTCCTTGGCTTCCCTGTTCGCCGATGCCCGCGCTTGTTCGCGGATGGCGTTGACCTGTTCGGCGGTCTCCTGCCGGGCGCGTTCGATCAGGCTCTGCTTCAGCTGCTCCAAAGCTTCCTGACTGGTGAGATGAGCGGTGCGTTCCAACTGCTGAGTTACTTCCTGCAATTGTGCGTCCAGAGACTCCATCTTCCGGTTCAGATCGGCTTCCTTGGATCGGATGCGATCCCGATCGCTCTGGATTTCGCGGGAGGCTTTCTCGATCTCATCCGAGCGTCTTTTTAGGTAGGTTTCCCGTTCGGAAAGTTTGCGTTCGTGGGCTTCCAGCGCTTTGCGGCGTCGTTCCGCTTCGGCGTCGAAGCGGGCTTTCAATTCGAGCTGGTGATCTTTGACTTCTAAGAGCTTTTCTTTTTTCAGCGTTTCCGCTTCTTTTTCGGCTTCCTGGATGATCCGCTCCGCGCTGCGGGCGGCGGAATCAATGCGCTTCTGTTCGGTGATATGCCGCAGGGACCACCCCACCAGGACGCCGATCAGGGCGGACACGACAGCGGCGATTATTTCCAGTGTGGTCATACGTTCTCCGGGATATCTATCGAAATCCCCCCGCGACCGGCTGGAAGATGGGGGGAAGGGAACTTGACGGCGGGCTTCCGCCCACCGGCGATGGGAATTTCAAACCGAGCCGACTCGGTCATCCTGTAATGGGAAATAATAACCCTGCGAACAGCCTGCAATTTTAAAGAGAACCATGTCGCCATGGTGGGTGCCTCCCTAAGCGTTTCTTACTTCCACTGCCCGGATGGGTCCCCGTGGGGATGAGGCCTGTATTACGCGCCTGAGAGGTAGGCTCCCTCTCTCTATAGTGTTGGTTCTTTTAAAACTGAACAGGCTGTATTCGCAGGGATTTCGGCTAAACCGATTATCCACCGTGAAATCACCGTTGATACTGCGCGCACTTTTCGGCGAGTTTTCGCGAACGTTCCGCGATCTGTCGGCTGAATTCGGCGGCTTCCATCTGGAAGCGTTCCAACTGCTTCTGGGCGCGCAGGAGCTCATCCGCCAGATTCAGGGCGGTGAGGATGGCGTTCTTCAAGGGTGCGAGATCTTGATGCATTTGGCCTAACAGGCGCATGCGCCGATCCACGATGCCGGCAACCTGGATTAGATATTCTTGATCCTCGTATCCGGTGACCGAATATTCGGCATCCAATATCTTCACGCGCACCGACGGTTTTGAATCAGCGCCCAACAGGTCTTCCCTGAACTTGGATTGTCGTGACTGCTTTCGCTAAAACCCTTCCAACCGCTGCAGCAGTTGTTCCACTTTGCGGCGAATCAATTCCTCCTTTTGTGGATCCCGTTGACTCTTCAACAATTCCTCGCGCTGGCTGCGGAGCTGTTCCGTCTCTTCCGTGAGCGCATTCACTTGAGCCCGCAGCGCACCCGTTTGAGCGCGCAGTTCTTCATTTTCCGCGTGCAGCGACTCCAGCCGCGCAATCAGCCCATGGACCTTCTTCTCCAGCTCCTCAAACTGCGTTAAATCCATAAACAGACCCAATTCGAACTGCCCGCCTTTTCCCAGCGGCGCACCTGCCGACATCATTAAGCCCTCAAAGCGGCGCCGAACTCCTTCGTCATCATTTTCACGATGCCCGCGACGAGCCGATCCGCTTCCTGATCCTGTAAGGTGCGTTCCGGCGACTGGAAGATCAGACGAAACGCTAGGCTCTTCTTCCCCGCTTCGATCTGAGCGCCGCGATAGACGTCGAAGAGTTCACAATGCACTAGCAGCTCCTTGCCGCTCTTGCGGATGCGCTTCTCCACGTCCCCCGCAGCGACGTCTTCCGCGACGACGAAGGCGAGATCGCGCTGGATGAAGGGGAACTTCGAGAACGGGCGGTAGATCACCCGCGGCGGCGTTTCTTCTTCCAACTGATCTACGTGAAACTCGAAGCAGAAGACCGGAATCTCCACATCGAACGCGCGAGCCACTGAAGGACGAACCTGTTCCAGCCAACCCAATTCCCGATCCGCGCTCTTCACCGCCAGAGCATCCCCGGTGCCGTGTTCTATATTGTAGTAAAAAAAGTCCAACTTGTCAAGGGAAATTTCGCGCAACATTTCCTCCACGAATCCTTTGAGGTCGAGGAAATTCACCGCATCGCGGCGGCGATCCCAGCGGTTGGGCGCCTGCAAGCCGCAAATCAACCCGGCGACGGCGTCCCATTCCTGGTCGCCGGAAGGGTCTCTTTGGAAGACCCGCCCGATTTCAAACAGACGCAGATCCGGCATTCCCCGGTTGATGTTGTAGGCGGCGGTTTTCAGTAAGCCGGGCAGCAGACCGTTGCGCAGGTATGCCATATCCTCGCTGCCGGCGTTGCGCAGCGGCACCGCCGCAGGATAGCCCGGGACATGGACCTCAGCCTTGGAGAGCAGCGAGGAGGTGACGATCTGGGCGAAACCGAGCCGCGTCATAATCTGCGCGAGTCGCGCCTTGAAGGCATCCACCGGCTTGCTGGGAATCTCCAGCGGGATGCGGGCGCTTTCCGCCAGAGGAATGCGGTTGTAGCCGTGCAGCCGCGCCACTTCCTCGATCAAATCAATTTCGCGTTCCAAATCGGGACGGAAAGTCGGCGTCATCACGTTCAATTCGCCGGCTTCCGCATCTCTGACGGTGCAGCCCAGCCGCGTCAAGTGATCGCTGATCTCCACTTTGGGGACTTTCGTGCCCAGGATGGCTTGCACGCGGCTGGAGCGAAGCCGCAGGACTTTCGGTTTGATCTGCCGGGGATAGACATCCGCGATGCCGGCGGCGATGCGCCCGCCCGCCGTCTGGGCGATCAATTGCGCGGCGCGGTCCAGAGCTCGGGTGGTGGCGTTGGGATCGGCACCGCGTTCGAAGCGGCGCGAAGAATCGGTAGCCAGACCCAGCAGGCGGGAAGTGCGGCGGGTATTGATGGGATCGAAGTAGGCGCTTTCCAGCAGGAGCCGGGTGGTCTGATCCGAAATCTCGCTGTTGGCTCCGCCCATCACCCCCGCCAGAGCCACACCGCGGGAAGCATCGCAGATCAACAGCATCTTGTCATCTAAGAGGCGCTCCTGACCGTCCAGCGTGACGAACTTCTCTCCCTTCGCGGCGCAGCGCACCACGATACGCCCGCCTTCCAGACGATCCAGATCAAAGGCGTGCATCGGATGTCCCAGCTCCAGCATCACATAATTCGTCACGTCCACCACATTGTTGATGGAGCGCAGCCCCGCGGCTTCCAGCCTGTGGCGCATCCAATCCGGAGAAGGACCGATGTTCACATCGAGCATCACGCGGGCGCTGTAACGGGGGCAGTACGCCGGTTCCAGGACTTCCACCGAGGTCAGCGTTTCGATGCGGGGTTGAGATTCGCGGACTTGAATTTCCGGGAAACGAAGAGGGCGGGCGAGCATGGCGGCGATTTCCCGCGCCACGCCGAAGTGGGAAAGGCAATCGGCGCGGTTCAAGGTGACTTCCAGATCCAGCGCCCAGTCGCGCGGTCCCAGCACATCGCGAAGCGGCTTGCCGATTTCCGCCGAAGGGTCGAGCACGAGGATCCCTTCCAGATCCTCCGACAAGCCCAGCTCTTTACCGGAGCAGATCATCCCTTCGGAGCGGACTCCGCGGATGGAGCGCGCTTCGATCAGGGTGCCGTCGGGCAGGGAAGTTCCCGCGGCGATGAAGGCGATCTTCTGCCCCGCCGCGACATTGGGGGCTCCGCAGACGACTTCCGGACTTCGATCCCCCAGGTTCACCCGGCAGAGGGTGAGCTTATCGGCTTGCGGGTGAGGCCGCACCTCTTCCACAAGCCCGACGTAGATCCCCTCCAATTCGGGACCCACCGGTTCCACATTCTCCACTTCCAATCCCGCCATCGTCAGCAGTTCCGCCAGTTGCGAAGGCGGCAGATTGAAATCCACGTAATCTTTCAGCCAGAGGTATGAAACGCGCATAGGCAGAAGATGGATCGGACGTTTATTGACACACAATTTGCGTGCTTTTCAGAGGCTCGACCGATTGACAGGCTGTACTGAGAAGCAGTGGCTGTGCGGTACGGCGTCAAAATTGCCGGAGAAACCTCAGATCGTTCTCGTAAAACAGCCGGATGTCGTCCACGCCGAACCAGAGCAGAGCGATGCGTTCGATGCCCAGACCGAAGGCGAAGCCCGTCCAGATTTCGGAGTCTATTCCGACGCCTTCCAGCACGTTGGGATCCACCATGCCGGATCCACCCATCTCCAGCCAGCCGGTCTCCTTGCAGAGACGGCATCCGGCGCTCTGGCAGAGAAAACAGGAGACATCCACTTCCGCGGAAGGTTCGGTGAAGGGGAAATGGTGAGGGCGGAAACGAATCTGCGTTTCTTCGCCGAAGAGGGAACGGTAAAACGCCAGCAAAGTGCCTTTCAACTCCGCAAAGGTGACGCCACGATCCACGTAGAGTCCTTCCACCTGATGGAAGACGGGATAATGGGAGGGATCCGGCTTGTCTTTGCGATAGACGCGGCCCGGCGCGATGATGCGCACCGGCAATTTGCCGCGCTCCAGGACCCGGATCTGCACTGGGCTGGTTTCCGTGCGCAGCAAGTGCTTGTCGTCGAGATAGAAGGTGTCGCTCTCGTCGCGGGCGGGGTGCCATTCCGGAGTGTTCAGGGCGGTGAAGTTGTGGTATTCGTCTTCGATTTCGGGACCGGCTTCGACGGTGAAACCCATCGAGCGAAAGATTTCTTTGACTCGGTTTTCCACTTGCACCAGAGGGTGCAGGCGCCCCACGGGATCTCGGCTGCCGGGCAGGGTTAAATCGAGAGTCGGGCGGGTCTGTTCACCGGCTTCCAGTTCCGATAGGCGGCGCAAGATGGCTTCCTGGACTCTCTGTTTGAACAGGTTCAGTTCCGCTCCGCGGGCGGCGCGTTGATCAGCGGGCAGCGCAGCGAGTTCCTTGAAATGCAGGGTCACCCACCCTTTCTTGCCGAGATACCGCAGGCGGAGATCTTCCAGATCGCGCTTTCCAGCGGCGTTTTCGATCTCGGCTTCGAGTCCGGCGATCAGCTTGTCCAGATCGGACGACATATCATCCGCACAATCTTACAGTGATCAACCCCGAGGGGGTCATGCTTGAATCTGCTGGACGATCTGAGCGAACGCTTGGGGATCCCGAGCGGCGACATCCGCCAGCGCGCGGCGATCCAGATCCAGACCTTTCGCCTTCAAGGCGTGGATGAAGGCGGAATAGCGGATGCCGTGCAGCCTGCAAGCGGCATTGATGCGGATGATCCAGAGGTTGCGGAACTCCCGCTTCTTGCGGCGGCGGTCCCGATAGGCGGCAACACCGGCGCGGTCCACGGTCTGGCGCGCGCTGGTGATGATGCGGCTGCGCGCGCCCCAGTACCCTTTCGCCTGTTTCAAGATCTTTTTGCGGCGCCGGCGCGACGCCGGCGCGTTGGTGGCACGTGGCACGAATGACTCCTTATGATACGATCATGCGGCGCACCCGCGGCGCGTCCACCCGACTCACTTGTCCGGCTTTGCGCAGGTTGCGTTTGCGCTGCGGCGATTTCTTCGTCAAGATATGCGAATGATACGCTTTCTTGCGTTTGATTTTCCCGGTGGCGCTCAGACGGAAACGTTTGACCGCCCCTCGGTTCGATTTCATCTTGGGCATCTTGCACCCTGATTTCTAGGATATGATTGAATCTTCGTAGCGAATTTCCCGCCGACGGGATCCACCGGCGTTCTCTCGAAGAGCGTCTTCTTGAAATCCCGCGAGGATCGGCATTGGGACTCGATTTTACGCAAAGCTCTACTTTTTCACCAGGATCAGCACCAGGTTGCGGGCGCCTTCCATCTTGGGGGAGGCTTCGATCTTGGCGACATTCTGCAGTTCGGCCGCGAATTTTTCCAGCACCTGTTCGCCGAATTCCTTGTGCGTAATCAACCTCCCGCGGAAGATGACGGAAACCTTGACCTTATGCCCCTGACTCAAGAACTTGCGCGCCGCATCCAGTTTAAAATTGAAGTCGTGATCGCTGATCTTGGGGCTCAGGCGGATCCCTTTGATCTGGCTGGAAGAATGTTTCTTGGAACCGCGCTCTTTTTTTGACAACTCATATTGGTACTTGCCGAAATCCATGATCTTGCACACCGGCGGCTTCGCGGTCGGGGAAATTTCCACCAGATCCAGCTCTCTTTCGCGCGCCATCGCTTGTGCTTCCCGGACGTCCACGATGCCGATCTGCGTGCCATCCTGATTGATCAGTCTAATCGGCGTGACCCGAATCTGTTCATTGATGCGGATATCCCGGCCCGGTGCTGAGTATTGCGGCGACTTTTTCTTGATAGAAACCTCCTATATTTGACGACTCTTGCGCGCGATGTTCTCTTTCATCTCCCGCACGACCTGTGCGACGCTGCGGCTTCCTTGATCGCCTTTGCCTTTCAAGCGGAGCGAAACCTTCGCCTGCTCGACTTCCCTGCCGCCCACGACCAGCATCACCGGGACTTTTTCCAATTCCGCCTGGCGGATCTTGTAGCCGATCTTCTCGCTGCGCAGGTCGGTTTCAACGCGAAGCCCTTCCGCCGCCATACTGGATTGGACCTTCAGAGCGTATTCATGCTGCTTGTCGGTGATGGGCAGGATTCTCGCCTGCACAGGCGCCAGCCAGAGAGGGAAATCGCCCGCGTAATGCTCGATCAACAAGCCGATGAATCGCTCCAAAGAGCCCAGGATGGCTCGATGAATCATCACCGGACGATGCCGGCCGCCGTCGGCGCCGATGTACTCCAGTTCGAACCTCTCCGGCATTGAGAAATCGAGCTGGATGGTGCCGCACTGCCAGAATCTGCCCAGGCTGTCGCGGATGTGAAAATCAATCTTGGGACCGTAGAAGGCGCCTTCGCCGGGATTCAATTCGAACGCCAGTCCGGCTTTCTTCAGGGCGGCTTCCAGAGCCGCCTCGCTGCGCCGCCAGATCTCGTCGCTGCCGATGGATTTCTCCGGTTGGGTGGAAAGTTCCACGCGCACGTCATCGAAGCCGAAGGTGCGGTAGATTTCGAAGACGAGGGCGATCAGGTTGACGACCTCGCTCTCGATCTGCTCCGGCAGACAGTAGATGTGCGCATCGTCCTGAGTGAACGCCCGCACCCGGATCAAGCCGTGCAGTTCGCCCGACTTTTCGAAGCGGTGTACCAGCCCGAGTTCCGCGAAGCGCTTGGGCAGATCGCGATAGGAAAACTGATACGTTTTGTAGATCAACAATCCGCCCGGGCAGTTCATCGGCTTGACGGCGTAGTCGCGCTCTTCGACGCGAGTGAAATACATATTCTCGCGGTAATGGTCGTAGTGCCCGCTGCGCCGCCAGAGAGAATCCGACAGAACGATCGGGGTGCGGACTTCCTGGTAGCCGTGTTCCGCGTGAATTTTACGCCAGTAATGGACGGTCTGATCGTAGAGCACCAAGCCGCGGGGGTGCCAGAAGGGTGTGCCGGGCGCTTCCGGATGGAAGCTGAACAGATCCAGCGCCTTGCCCAGACGGCGGTGATCGCGCTGCTTGGCTTCTTCGTATCGGCGCAGATGCTCCTGCAACGCCTCCGCGGTGGGATACGCCGTGCCGTAGATGCGCTGCAGCATCGGCCTGGATTCATCGCCGCGCCAGTAGGCTCCCGCCAGCGAAAGGAGCTTGAAATGTTGGATCAGCCCGGTGCGGGGCAGATGCGGGCCCCGGCAGAGATCCACAAAATCCCCCTGGCGATAGACCGAGACACGATCTTCCATCTCGCCCAACAGCTCTACCTTCAGTTCTTCCCCCCGATCCCGGAAGAGCCGGACGGCGTCCTCTCGGCTCATCTCGAGGCGTTGGATGGGGAGATCGCGCCGCGCGATGTCGCGCATGCGCTCTTCGATTCTCTCCAAATCTTCCGGAGTCAGGAAACTGTCGAGCTTGATGTCGTAATAAAAAGAATCTTCCAAAGCGGGACCGATGCCCAGTTGAGCCGCCGGGAAGAGCTCGCGCACGGCTTGCGCCATCAAATGCGCGCAGCTGTGCAGGAATACGTCGCGTCCTTCGGGATTTTCGAAGGTCAGGAAATCCAGTTGCGCATCCGCCTGAATGGGGTGGGACAGATCCACGAGTGCGCCGTTCAAGCGGGCGGAGAGCACCCGACCGTCATCCTGCGGGAACCGGCTCTTAAGAATATCCGCCGGTGTGACACCCGGCGGGAATTCGGCGGTCGAACCGTTTTGGAACGTAATCCACATAATCGTGGGCGATGCTGGACTCGAACCAGTGACCTCCTGCGTGTCGAGCAGGCGCTCTAACCAAGCTGAGCTAATCGCCCGCGAGCGGTGGAGCATAGCGGGGTCGAACCGCTGACCTCTTGAATGCCATTCAAGCGCTCTCCCAACTGAGCTAATGCCCCAGCGAATCGGATCGCCTTATGCCTGCACAGCAGAATCTCACTCGTCCGCGCCGATAAAAGGTGCGTGAAAGCCGAAAAAAAACGCCTGCCGGCGGATCCCAGGAATCGTACCGAGGGCCGGAATCGAACCGGCACGGGTGATGAAACCCGGGGGATTTTAAGTCCCCTGCGTCTACCTTTTCCGCCACCCCGGCGTCAGGAAGCGGCCAGTGCGGGATCGGGAAGACCATCTGGCGAGGCGGCGACCGGATTTGAACCGGTGAATAGAGGTTTTGCAGACCTCCGCCTTGGTCCACTTGGCTACGCCGCCATGCTTCTGAATCAGCGCCGGCAGATCCGCCGTCAGCGGACGAAGCGGGGCGATCCGCCTGAAGCCGCGCAGCGGCTGCTGTGCGGGACGGAAAAGCAGTTCCAGCCGCGAGAACACACTCCCCCGAACGATCCGTCTGCGTCGGATCGGGGCTGCGGTTTCACGGTTTGCTGCTTCGGAGCGGGAGACGGGACTCGAACCCGCGACAATCTCGTTGGCAACGAGAGACTCTACCAACTGAGTTACTCCCGCACGGACTAAGGCATCGAATTGATTTAACGAAACCGTAATATAATCATCCGGGATGCTTCTGTCAAGCGTTTTTTTAGAAAGAGCCGATCAAGAAGCATCGTCAACCTGCAAGACGAGCACGGATCGCCCCGCCTTCTTGACCGTCTCAATGGCGACGGATCCGAATAATTTGTCCTTCAACGAAGATGTGCCCTTCGATCCGACCACGATCAGATCGGCGTTCCATTCTTGCGCTGTGGCTACGATTTCCCGGGCGGGTTTTCCTTCCTGAATCTTGATCGTGCAGCGCAAATCCGCCCCGCCGCCGGATTGGATATCCGCTTCGATTTTGCGCCGGATCGCCAGCGCTTTCGCCTTGATGTCTTCCTGAAACCGGCTCACGTCCACACGCAGCATCACCATCTCGTCTTCATCCAGGAAATCTTCCCGCACGTTCAGGATCATCAGCTCCGCGCCGTATCTGCGCGCCAGATCGAACACCGCCGGCAGGATTTTGCCCGCCCTGCGGCTCAAATCATCGGCGAAGAGTATTTTCTTGAACATAGCCTCCCTATTTGGATGAACCCCGCTGCGGATCTGCAGTTCCCGCCTGGATCAGACGAACCAGATTAAGGTGATCAGAAGAAACAGCGGCACGAGGATGCCCACCGACCAGAGCATATAGCCGAAGAAACTGGGCATCTGGATCTTGTTTTCTTCGGCGATGGACCGCACCATAAAGTTGGGAGCGTTGCCGATATAGGTGTTGGCGCCCATGAAGACCGCACCGATGGAAATGGCTTCCAGTGTGAGGATGAACTGATGACTGACTTCGCTCTGAGAAAGTCCTCTCAGAATCTCGGTCACCTGCAGTTCGGATAAATCGAAACGCCCCGCGGCAAGGTTGAAAAATGTCAAGTAGGTCGGGGCATTATCCAAAAAACTCGACAGACCGCCGGTGACCCAGAAATACGCCCAAGGCTCCCGAACGGGATTGATAATGGGAGCCAGGTGTCCGTGCATCCCCGCCCGCAGCATCGCCAGAGCCGGGATGATGGTCATAAAGATGCCGGCGAAGAGGATGGCGACCTCCTTGATGGGAAACCAGGTGAAACCGTTCGCTTCCCGCACGGATCGTCTCGTCGTCGCCAGGGAAAGCAGACCCATCGCGATGATGAGGATATCGCGGACGACATCCTGCCAAGCGATGTGAACCCCCAACACGGCAATCTCCCCCGCCTTCCAAATTCCGGAGAGCAGAACCGCCCCCATGATGCCTGCCAAAAATAGGAAGTTATGGAATCCTTCGATTCGGATCGGTTCCTGCGCCGTCTGTTCGCCTTGCGGCGAACCCTCTCGCTTGTAATGATATGCATCTAAGACGAAGAACAGCAACAGAAGAAAGATCGAAACGAAGCTCATCTGAGGCAACAGCTTCAATGTCCAAAAAAAGGGCACTCCATGCAGAAATCCGAGAAAAAGCGGCGGGTCGCCCAGAGGGGTCAAGCAACCGCCGATATTGGAGACGAGAAAAATGAAGAAGATGATGATGTGCATCTTGTTCTTGCGCAGGCGGTTGGCGCGGATCACCGGACGGATGAGCAGCATCGAAGCGCCGGTGGTGCCGATCCAGGACGCCAAGATGGTGCCGATCAGCAGGAAAATGAGGTTGACGACCGGCGTCCCCGCCAGCGTTCCGCGGATCAGAATCCCACCGGAAGCCGTGAACAACCCCCAGAGCAAGATGATGAAGGGGATGTAGTCTATGAAATAGATGTGGACGATTTCGTGAAACGCATCACCGGAATACACGAGGAGAAAAGGCACGGCGAAGATCAGAGACCATGCCAGGGAGATCTTGCCGAAATGATGATGCCAGAAGACCGGCTTCAATAGGGGGAAAAGCGCGATGGAGAGGAGGATCCC
>CAZUTK010000049.1:0-22848 GCA_964623265.1 uncultured bacterium
GGCGATTCTGGGTCCGCTGGGCATCTTTTTTTATTACTGCTACGTGGAAGGTTGGACGTTGGCATACTCTCTCTTCTCTCTGGCGGGAGAATATCGAACGGTGCAGGATCCGCAACATATGGCGTCGTTTTTAAGCGGCTTTCAGGGCGTGGAGATGAATTCCTACTTCAACGGTCCTTGGATGGCTTACACCGCCTTCGCGCTGGTTTTTATCCTCAATTTTTACTTTATCTATCGCGGCGTCACGCGCGGGATCGAAAAGCTCAACGAGGTGGCGCTGCCCATCATGGTGATGATCGGTTTGGTGCTGCTGGCGCGAGTCATCACGCTCGGGTCACCGCACCCTGAAAAGCCCGAGCAGAACTTCATCAACGGCATGGGATTTATGTGGAACCCCGACTTCAGCATCCTCAAGGATGCGTCGGTCTGGCTGGCGGCGGCGGGGCAGATCTTTTTCACCCTTTCGGTCGGGATGGGATCCATCATGGCGTACGCCAGCTACTTGAAGGCTCGCGATGATGTGGCGCTCTCTTCTCTGACGGCGAATTCCACCAACGAATTTTTCGAAGTGGTTCTGGGCGGATCCATCGTGATACCTGCGTCGTTTATGTTCTTCGGAGCCGCGGGGGCTCAGGCGGTGGCGCAGGGCGGATCCTTCAATTTAGGCTTCGTGACGATGCCGCTGATTTTCAATCAGATGTCCGGCGGGGCGGTGATCGGCTTTCTATGGTTCTTTCTGCTGTTTCTGGCGGGGATTACTTCCTCGGTTTCGCTATTACAGCCGGCGATCACTTTCCTCGAAGACGAATTGAAAATCACCCGGCAGCAATCGGTAACCATGCTGGGGATCGTGTGTTTTCTGGTAACCAACTTCATCATCTTCACGCTGGCGCGCGGCAGCATGGACGAGATGGATTTCTGGGCGGGCACGATGATGCCGGTGCTGAATGCTTTATTGGAAGTGATTCTCTTCGCCTGGTTCTTCGGATTAGCGAAAGGTTTCCGCGAACTGGACATGGGCGCGGATCTGAAAGTGCCGCGGATGTTCAAGTTTATCATCAAGTATATCACGCCGTGCGCTTTGCTGGCGATTCTCATCACCTGGATCTTTCAGCAGGGGATACCGGTATTAACGCTGAAAGGGGTGAACGAAGCCAACCACCTCACGATCTGGCTGACGCGCCTGATCCTGTTCGCTGTATTATGCGCGTTAATCGCGCTGGTAGTCACCGCCCGACGGCGCGGCAGGTTCAGCAATCGGGAGGAATTGCGATGAATTTCGGCGGCTGGATGATGCTGGGGATCTCCTGGCTGTGCATCTGCGCACTGGTGATCTACTGTTATCTGCGGATTCTGGGTGTAACGCGCAGCAACATCAAGGCTCCCCTGGAGATCGAAACGCACAGTGATTAAGCAGTAGGCGAAAAAACACTTGATTTAAGATGTTAATTTTGTTATCTTCAAAAAATTTGAAATAAATTGCACGAGGATGAAAATGAAGCGAACCATCACCCTGCTGACGGTCATTCCGTTTCTCTTTCTGATTGCACTCGGCTGCGAGAAGAAGCCGTCCGAAGATCAGCTCTTCAATGAAGCCAAGAAACTGCAGGAAGAAGGGAAGTACGCCGATGCGGTGGCGAGCTATCAGAATCTGGTGAATCTGCACCCCAAAGGGAAATACGCCCCGCAGTCTCAATTTATGATCGGCTTCATTTACGCCAACGAGCTGAAAGAATACGACAAGGCGGAAAAAGCCTATCGGAAGTTTTTAGATGCGTATTCATCCAGCGCCGACAGCGGCATGGTGGCATCCGCGGAGTGGGAGTTGAAGAATTTGGGCAAGGACATCAACGAGATCGAAGATTTGTCCATCATTCTTTCCGGCGGCAGCGCGGAGACAAAGGCGGACTCCGCCAAATCGTCCTCCGGAAGCGCCGCGGAGAAATAACCGCCGGATGCGATTGAATCTTAAGTCCGAAGTGATCGGAACGCCGAATCCTCGTTCGGCGTTTTTCATTGAACCCTTGCAGAGCGCCGAAGCTGGCATGGCGCGAGTCAAGACGATCCGTTTGCGACGCCGTATTCGACCCTTGAATCCCATCAGCCGAAAGTTGACGCGCCGCCAGATTTCCGATCGGATTGCGAGAATCGAGCGGGTAGTTCCCGAGCTGAAGGAGCGATTGGAGCCCTGCGCGCTTTGTTCCCGCCGCTGCGGTGCCCATCGCCGGCGCGGCGAGAGCGGCGAATGCGGCTTGTCAGATCAACTTCGCGTGGCTTCAGTGGCGCGGCACCGCGGGGAAGAACCGCCGATTTCCGGCACCAAAGGCGCCATCAACATCTTCTTCTCCGGATGCAATCTGCACTGCATCCATTGTCAAAATTGGCCCGTCTCGCAGAACCACGTAGGGAAGAACCTGAATCCCGACGAGCTGGCAAAGCTCATTTTGCGGAAATGGAAACGGGGCGCTCAATCGCTGGGCTGGGTGACGCCGACTCCGCAGATCGTTTCGGCTCTGGAAGCCTATCGGATCTGCCTGCAGTCGGGATTGAATCTGCCTCTTGTGCACAACAACGGGGGATACGAAGACCCCGAAATCATCGGACTCTTAGCCGGTATCGTGGATATCTGGCTGCCCGACATCAAGACGAGGGACGCGATGCAGGGTCGGGAAGTGCAGGGTGTGAATGATTACCCTCGACGCAACGCGGCGGCGCTGCGATCTATGGTGGCTCAGGTGGAAAATGGGGAAGCCCGCGCCGTCATCGTGCGCTATCTGGCGCTTCCGAATCATCAGGAAGACGCCGAAAGAACGCTGAAATGGCTGCGGGAGACCTTCCAGGACGGAATTTACCTCAGCCTGATGGCGCAATACTTTCCCACCTACCGGACGCAGCGGCATCGTTCCCTAGGCAGACGTTTATCGCTGGAGGAATATAAGGCTGTGATTGAACGCGCGCAGAGCCTCGGTTTCAAACGAGGCTGGATTCAAAGCCGCGAGGAGGAAGATGGAATACCGCTATCATGTCTATCGTAGTCCCATCGGACCGCTGACGATTCTATACGGACCGAAGGGGATCATCGCGATCGGGATCAACGAAGCGTTGGCGAGCTTCAAACAGAAATTCGAAAAGCGGGCACCCGGCGTCTGGGCAAAGGGGGATCCGAACGAGGATGCTCTGCTGAAACGGATCAACCGCGCATTGGACGCGTATTTCGATGCGGCTCAACCTCTGGATTTGGATCTTCCGCTGGATCTGCACGGGACGAAATTTCAGATGAAAGTCTGGACGACTTTGCGCAAGATTCCCATCGGCAAGACGCTGACGTACAGCCAGGCGGCGAAGAAAATCGGATCGCCGAACGCCGCCCGAGCTGTGGGATCCGCATGCAAAGCCAATCCCATCCCGCTCTTTATCCCTTGCCACAGGGTTACCGCCGCCGGAGGAGAATTGGGGGGATACGCGGGGGGAATTGAAGCCAAGGAGCTGCTGCTGGCACTGGAAGCTACCAGCCCGAACCGCAAATCTCCGTAGATCCGCTAAAAATCGCTTGACTTTGATTTCGCGGTGAACTATATTTCCCCATCGGATTGTTTCATGCAATAAGATTGTTGCGTTCGCAACAATTCAAGTTCGGCAATCCATTCCGATACGAGCGTTCACCGCGGTGAATCCCACCTGGAACGGAGCGCGTCATCTACTTGCGGTCAATGGATTTCTATTCCGGATTGACTTCGCTTGATGCGACATGGAAAGATTCCTGATTTCGCCGGGATCCGGAGAAATCGCTCGTAGCCTCGATTGCCATCTTCATCAAGATCGGAAACCTGATCAGCAAAACGCATATAAATCGAAAACCGTTCGACGGCGTGCGGCGCCGTCGGACATAGCTGGAGGAAAAAAACAATGGCATCATTGCAGCAAAGATTGGCGGAGGTGATTCCGGCGATGCGGGAGGAGATCCGCACGCTGGTGAAAACCTACGGTGACAAGGAAGTGGATAAAGTCACCCTGGCGCAGGTGTACGGCGGTATGCGCGGCAACAAAGTGATGGTCTGCGATACATCCGAAGTGCCGCCGGACAAAGGGTTGATCATCCGCACCATTCCCATCGCTCAGCTGGCGGACCGCCTGCCTGAAGAGATTTTTTATCTGCTCTGCGTGGGAAAACTGCCGGACGCGCAGGATTTGAAAGATCTGCAGGCTGAATATCGCAAGCGCTCCGAAGTTCCGGACTACGTCTGGAAGGTTCTGGAAGCCATGCCGAAGGATTCCCACCCGATGGCGATGCTGGACACGGCGATCCTGGTGATGGAACGAGAATCGAAATTCCGCAAGCGCTACACGGAAGGGATGAAGAAGGACGAGTACTGGATTCCCATGCTGGAGGATTCGCTGGATCTGCTGGCGAAGCTGCCGGTGATCGCGGCGGGGATTTATCGGATGCGCTTCAACAAGGGCCCGCGCATCGCTCCGGATCCCAATTTAGATTGGGGCGGGAATTACGCCTATATGACCGGGTTACCCGATCCGACGGGCAACTTCAAGAACCTGATGCGCCTGTATATGACGCTGCACAGCGATCACGAAGGCGGCAACGTATCCGCTCACACCTGCCACTGCGTGGCGTCCGCTTTGTCGGACATCTACTACGCCGTGTCCGCCGGCTTGAACGGGCTCGCAGGACCGCTGCACGGCTTAGCCAATCAGGAATGCCTGGATTGGATCTTGAAGACCATAAAGAAATTCAACGGTGTTCCGACCGAAGAGCAACTGGCGAAATTCGCGCAGGAGACGCTAGATTCCGGAAAGGTGATCCCCGGGTACGGCCACGCCGTGCTGCGCATCACCGATCCGCGCTTCGACGCTTTCCACGCTTTCGGCGCCAAGGTCTGTCCGGATGACCCGGTCTATCAGACCGTCGCCCGCGTGTTCAAGGTCGTGCCGGAAGTGCTGAAGAAGGTGCAGAAGATCAAGGATCCGTGGCCCAATGTGGATGCGGCATCCGGCTGTCTTCTCTATCACTTCGGTATGACGGAATTCGATTACTACACGGTGTTGTTCAGCGTTTCGCGCGCGATGGGGATGTGTTCGCAGGCGATCATCAGCCGCGCCTGGGGCGAACCCATCGAACGGCCCAAATCGCTGACGACCGCCAAGTTCAAGGCGATGGTGAGCCAATAGGCGAAGCAGAAAATCGAACCACAGAGGCTGACCCTGAGGGTCAGCCTCTGTTTTCTTATGCTTACCTTAAGCGCACATTGTGCGTCCTTCTATTTAAGCATGTGGGGACGAATCCAGATCACATCCTGTCGAAACTCTTTTTTTGTTTTATGTTGCAACGGTTGACTTGTTTGATTAATTTGAGGCGTGCCTGAGGGTTGAAATTAATCAAGTGCAATGTTGACTTGCGAATTGCGGATCATTATATTACCGTTAGGATAACGATGAGCCAGCCGGTCAACTGCGAGAAATTGCCCAGAGAGCGCCAATGCTCCAGGACCCAAAACGTATCATCTGCCGGGTAATCCTTCAGAGGCTGACATGGAAATCAATCTGCGCAACATCCAAACTGCGGTTTCCCGGGCGGTGATGATGAGAAGAAGGTTCTACTATCTCGATTCGGAAACCAGAAAAGAGCTGGACGCGGTTCTAGAAAGCTACATAAAAAGTCCCGCCGGCGACGCTTTGTGGATGGCTCTGTGCAACAAGCTGCCTGTGGAAAAAAAGAGAAGCACATCCTATAAAGTCCGCGTGGAAGGATTGAGCTACGCGGCGGAAGCGCTCTGGGATGCGGCGCTCGCCCGTGGGAAGCAGGCTTACGGCGAGAATTTCAGCCGACAGGAACTGTCCAAAGCCGTGGGTTTCCGCCCCATCAGCTATTATCATTATCTCTCTGGGTCGCGTGAACCCTGGACCATCCTCAACACCCGACGGGATGCGCTGGAAGACCTCGACACCGCTATGCTCAAGTTGAAGGACGACATTCTGTCGCTGGTGGATTTCATCCGCAGACTGCCGTCGGGTCTCACCGGTATGTTGGGATCTGTGAATTTAACCGACAACTGAGGAGAGTGCGCCGACCGGAGGAGTTCAGCGAACCGGCAGCCGCCGACCTGAAAAAAGGTCGGCTTTCGTTTTTTTCAAGAGCGATCTTGATTTTGACGAGGCGAATCCGTATATTTTCAAATTCAAATCCGCTGCATCGGGTTTTATCGGATGCCCGATGACGGCTTGTCGGGCGGCAAGCGAATGGGCGAATGAAATGAACGATGCGATCCAGTTAGGTCACGGCGCCGGCGGCAGGCTTTCCCGGAAATTGGCGCTGCGTTTCGCCGAGGCTTTCGACAACTCCCTGCTCGCTCCATTGGCGGATGCGGCGGTCGTGGAACTCGCGGGTTCCCGCATCGCCTTCAGCACGGATTCGCACGTCATCAGTCCCATTTTTTTCCCGGGCGGCGACATCGGTCGTCTCGCGGTCTTCGGCACCGTCAACGATCTTTCCGTTATGGGGGCTAAGCCTCTCTATCTGTCCAGCGCACTGGTGTTGGAAGAGGGGTTTTCGCTGGAATCCTTGCAGCGTATTACAAATTCACTGGCGGGAGCGGCATCGGAAGCCGGAGTGAAAATTATCACCGGAGACACGAAGGTGGTGGAGCGCGGTAAGGCGGACGGGATCTTCATCAACACGACCGGCATCGGCTTGATTTCGCCCGATGCCTGCCTCAGCGAGCAGCCGATGCAGCCCGGTGATGCGGTGATCATCACGGGAACGGTCGGCGACCATGCCGCGGCGATTCTGACCGCAAGAGAAGGGCTGCGTTTCGAAAGCCTCCTCGTCAGCGATTGCGCGCCGCTGAACGATATGCTGCTGGGACTGCTGCGCATCTCCAAAAACGTCAAATGGATGCGGGATCCCACGCGGGGAGGAGTAGCTGCCGCCCTGAACGAGCTGGCGGAAGGCGCCGCCTTCGGCGTCGAACTGGAAGAGAGCGCCGTTCCTGTTCAGCCGGCGGTGCAATCCGTCTGCGAACTGCTCGGATTCGACCCGCTCCATCTGGCGAACGAAGGGAAGGCAATACTGATCGTCGGCGCAGAGGATGCGGAGGCGGTTATGACTTTCCTGCGCAGCCATCCGCTTGGCGAAAACGCCGCCATTGTCGGACGCCTGACGGAACGCACTGCGGGGCGCGTCGTCCTGAGAACGGTGATCGGCGGCAAGCGCGTGCTGGATATGCCTGCGGGGGAACTGCTTCCGCGCATCTGTTGAAGGGCATACAATGCTGAATTTTCAGAACCAATGCAACCGATGAGAATTCACTTCACCTATATCTTCTTCTGCTTCCTGATTCTGTCTGTCGGCTGCTCCCGCCAGCCGCAGGAAAAAGCCGTTACTTTTACCGTCGGGGATATCGCCGAGCGCGTGGGCGATTGCGCGCTGATCCGAGCGGATGCATCCGAGTTCGAAAAGCTGGATTGGAACGCCCGCGTCGCCGCATATTACCTGCACCGCGCCGTGATCGCGGGCAAGGACATTCCGCGCCGCCAACTGGAACTGCGCCAGGCGCAGGGTTTGCATTTTATGGCGAAGATCGGCGCCCACATCAGCTACGGGGCTCCGGATTATCTCGTCGAACCGTACTGGAACTACTTGAAAACCGTCTGGATCCACGGCGGGTTTTACGATCTGCGCACGGGGGAAAAGATACCGGCGGCGATCGGTCAGCGGGAGATCAGCCAGTTGATGTTCGTGGCGCTGTCCAATTCCGGCGGCACGCTGGGCGATCTGACGGAGATCAACCTGCAAGCCGCCACGCTTCTCGACACGTTGATTTCTGCGGAACGATATCCGGCGCTGTTTCCAGCGGCAGGATCGGGCGTGGATGTCCTGCACGGCATCCCTCAGACTTTTTACGCGGATCTCACCGCTGCGGAAGCGGCGGGATTCGGCGGGCGCCACCCTCGAAATTCCAATTGGCTGAAAAAGGATGGGCGCATCGTGGAAACGGTGTATCGCACGGGCGACGAAGAGCTCGCGCCGGGACCATACGCCGCGGAACTGAAACAGGTCATTGAGAATCTTGAAAAAGCGAAGCCTTATTTGCCCGCAAACCGGATCGAGACGGCGGATGAGATCATCCGCTATCTGCGCACCGGAGATCCGACGGCGCTGGACAGCGCCGCGGCGCGTCAGAGCATCAGTCGGGCGCCGGTGGACTTCGTTTTCGGGTTTATGGACACCCGCTTCGACCCACTACGGATCAAGGGACTCTGGACGGGAATGCTCATTCTGCTCGATTCCACGGCGCAGATCAAACTGGATCAACTGCACGCTGCGCTGCCGAATCTGCTGAGCTCCTTTCCCGGATCACCCCAGGCGCAGCGCACATTGCGGTACGTGACCGCCGGCCAGATTCTGACGGCGACGAGCCCGCTGTTCCCTCTCTGCCCGGACGGCTATCAGAATCCGCCGGACGAATCCGGCGGCAAAGCTGAAGGCGGACGCTGGATCTTCACGAACATCCTGCAGGCTCGAGCCATCGCCCGCGCGAAGGCAATCGAAGCTGCTTTCTGCCGGGATGAAGCGGAGAAGGAAGCGGCACAGCTCTACGCCATCAACGTGGCGTTCGTGCGCACGGCGCTGGAGCAGATTTTAGGGTTGCCGCCGACACCTCCGCTGGGGATGGAGAATCAAGGGCAAGCGAGCGAGGAAGACATTCTGCGCTGTGCTTACGATGATCTCGCCCTGCTCTGGCTTTTTCGAGACGAACGACTGCAAAAGATGCGGATCGTCCCGGATTTCAGAGTCGCTGATGAAGCCTATCGTTCCTATGCGAGGCGCTTTCTGTATGAACCGGTGTTGAAGGAGATGGGCGAAGCGCGCCGCCGCGCCGCGATGTTGATCTGCAATTACCTGATCGAACGCGAAGCGCTGCAACTGGAGGAGAACGAGGGCGGCATCATCTGCCGACTGATGAATGCGCAGATGATGAGGGATGAAGTTTTCGAACTGGCGGGGAAACTGCAGACTCTGCAGCGAGCGGGCAGACCGGATGCGCTGCGCGACTTCATCCAGCGTTATGCGAAGGACCCCGATCCGGCGGTCGTCGAAAAAGCAGGCGGACGGCTACGGGAAACCAGAGCCTTTGCGAAAACCGCCTTCATCCTTCCGCTGATCCAGGCGGATTTCAACCCGATGGGGGGCATAGAAAAAGTCTATCTGAAGCAACTCGCCGATTTTGCGGATGAGATGTTGATCTATGAAGGGTTGCGAACTCCCGACAAGCGAAAATAGAGATAAGAAAAGGGAAACCGCCATGATCCTGACCACTACACCCAACATTGAAGGGCGCAAAGTGCGGTCTTATCTGGGAATTGTGACCGGTGAAGCCATCATGGGAGCGAACATATTCAAGGACGTTTTCGCTTCCATCCGCGACATCGTCGGGGGCCGGTCGGCGGCGTACGAACAGGAATTGATCCGGGCGAAAACGCTGGCTCTCGAAGAGATGACTCAGCGGGCTCAGGCACTGGGCGCCGACGCGATCCTCGGAATAGACCTGGATTACGAAGTGCTGGGACAGGGAAATTCGATGCTGATGGTCTCCGCATCCGGCACAGCGGTGTCGCTCGAATCATAAGGAATCACCGTGAAAGAGATCCGGGATTTAATCAAGCCCGAATACATTTTTTTGGAGCTGTCCGCGAAGGACAAATTCGACGTGATCCACAAGATCATCGCTCGAATGAGCGCTCTGCCGGAGATTCGGGATTTAAGGGAATTCGAAGAAGAGGTGGTGAGACGGGAGAAGGAGATCCCCACCGGACTGCAGATGGGCGCCGCTCTGCCCCATGCCCGGTCGCGAGTTGTAGATGACATCGTGATGGCGTTCGCCCGGCTGAAGCGAAGCGTGGACTTCGGCGCGGGGGATCGAGAACCGGCGCGTCTGATCTTTCTCTTCGGCGTGCCCACGGAGCAGATCAACGATTACCTAAAACTTGTGTCGAAGCTGTGCCGGATTTTGAAAGAGAGGTCTTTTCGCAAGAAGCTCCTTTCCGCCCGCACGCCGGATGAAGTGATCCAATTGTTGCAGGAAGTGTAGGCGCCCTGATTGGGGATTCAAACAGCAACGGCGACTTGAAGGTCGCCGTTTTCACTCGATACCCACCGTTAATTATTCAAAGCGCCATCATCAATCCACTGGCGGATCAGGGCGATCTGTTCGCCGGAAAGGGGCGATCCGCTCAGCGGCATCAGAGGAGAAATTGTCCCTTCGATCCGTTTGACCAGATAACTGTCATCCGGATTTCCAGCGATGACGACGGGAGCGTTCGGACCGACCGCATCCATCAATCCGGCGTAGGAGGTCAGATCCAGATTCCCGAAGGAAGGCGAAGCCGGTGACGAGTGGCAGGCGACGCAATGAGCGTTGAAGATGGGTTGAATCTGCGTCGCGTAGCCTACGCCGTTGCCGCCGTTGCCGCCGCCGGGAGACGCCGGATCGCCCAGATCGGCGCAGCCGTTTATCCAAAGCAAAACAACGCAGAGGAGGATCACCTCAATAAAGCGCATTTTCATGGCGTTGCCCCCCAGAAATCCACGGTGATATTCTGCACCTCGTCCAGCTTCATCACGAGAAACTGCGGACGGGGGATCTCATAATCGGAAAGCCTCACGGCAAAGGTTGCCTGGATCCGTAGCTTTTTCGCTGCATCAGTCTGCACCAGAGTCACCTGCGCCGGCACGGCGATGGTGCGGGTGACGCCGTGCAGGAAGAAGTCGCCGATGACCTGGAAACTGCGTGGGGCGCCGTTCTGCAATGCGCCCTCCAGCACCACGTTTCCGACGGCGAAGGTGATTTTGGGGAATTTGTCGGTGTGCAGGTGATTGTTGCGCATATGCCCGTCGCGGATCTTGTTGCCGGTCTTCAAAGAAGCGGCGTCCACGACGATCAGCGCCGAGACTCCGTCCGCCAAATTCTGAGGATCCAGTGTGATCGTCCCTTCAACCTGGTCGGTGACGCCGGTGATCGTCTCCAGAGGCGCCTTCGATTCAAATTTGATTAGATTCCCCCCGCCTTTGCTGACCTTGAAAGTCAGCGGATCCGCATGCGCAGCGGTGGCCATGACGAAGAGAAGCAAGATCCATTTATTGAATTTTTTCATGCGCACTCCTCTTTCGTTAGAAGAAGATATGGAGCTGAATCTCGGCTTCGTAGTAATCCGCATCTTCCCCGGGCTGGATGTCATGGAAACGGACGTTGGGGATGAGCTGGAGGAATCCCGTGGGCACGATCTCCGCGCCGACGACGTACATATTCTCTGAACCGGATTCGATATCCACATCCGGATCGTGAAAATCATGCTCGACCTTGATCGTCCATCCGCGGCTCAATAGATACGCTGCTTCGAGGAAAGAAGTTAGCTGTTGCTTCAGATAATCCCGATAGTCCACCTCTCCGGTCAGGATGAAGCGCCGGAATGCCAAGCCGCCGTAGCCTCCGACGATTTGATCCTTCTCGCCCGTGACTTCATTGTAGCGTCCCGTCGCACCCAGCCAGAGGTTGACGGCGCCGATCGGAAACCGCACGTCGGCACGCGCGGTAACCGCCTTGGCTTCGTTGTTGTCCTGAAAGCCGGTGGTGCCGTTGGTCGCCGCTATTTCGATGGTGAAACGCTGGGGGTGGAAGCCGATTTCCACGCCGGTTTCCGCCCAATTGTAGTCCACACCCAGCCTTTCCCGCACGAAGGCCTTATGATCCGCGGGGTACATCCCCAGCGGCGGGCGGAAACGCCCCGCCTTCAAGTATCCGTTCCAGGAGAGAAAATGTCCCATACCATAGACCTCAAACCCGGAATATAATCCCTTCGAGAGGAAGAAAGTCCACTGCGGGGAGAGCTGGAAGATCAAATATAGGTCTCCCTGCATCTGCATAAAGGTATTTGTCCCGGGTTTGTCCGTTCCAAAAAACATCGAGCGGGCGTCGAACCCGATCTGCACTTGATCGTTCAACAGAGGCTGAACGGCGCCCAGCTCGTCCATCGGCGTCTGCTTCATCGCCAGATCCGTGTAAGCGAAAAACTGCGCTCCGTAAAGGGACCGCGCCGCGCCTCCGGCAGGATCCACATGGCAGAGCACGCAGGACTGGTTATATAACACCGAGTAGCGCGGCGTGCCGAACGCTGTGATCCCGCCGCCTAGCAGGATCATCGCCCCGATCAGTCTTTTCATCATGGGTAGCTCCGGATTGAAATCATATTTCGAAGAAATTTATGTGGATATGTTTAAGTTTTTCGTATATTACAAAAGGATATGCGGAAAAGCAATGAGAATGAAAGGGAATTCATTCATAATTTAAATTCCCGTCCTGCAGATGAAACTTGAAGGTGCTCAGAACGGTTTGACAGAGAAAGAGATTTTCCCACACTCGTTGCGATGAAAACCGCGAGGCAGAGATGCGACTCTGGAAAGTTTTATTGATCGCAGGCGCCGTGACCTGCGGCGTTATCTGGGCTGGCGCCCAGGATAAGTACAAGAGCGGGCCGCCGCCCGAGACCGGCAATCCGAAATTCAAGACGGACTTGGAATTCGCCAATCTGCTGAAAAAGGACTGGATGAAATTGGAAGCGGCTCCGGGGTTCGTGCAGGACCGGACGCCCAAACCGGTTTCGATGCCCGTCGCGCAAAGAGCGCCGACGGGGGATCAAGAACTGCAGAAAGCCATTGAGGCGAGCAAGCCGCTTCCGAGCGTGCCGCCGCCGAAGCCGGTCGAACCGCCGCCTCCCAGTCCGCCGGTCCCACAGGCGGTCCCCATCCCCCCCGCCGATCAAATCGAACTGAATTTTGTTTTCTTCGGAGCGCTGGTAAAAATGAACTACGATCGGAAGATGCGGATTCCGATCGGCAATTCCGTGAACAACGCCACCATCGGCGCCTGGTGGGAGGGAACGAGCCTGCAGAACTACGACGCCTGCCTGCAGCAGGCTCAGGATACGCGGCGGCGGCTGAATCTGAACGATTGGGGTTACGCGCTCCTGCTGCACCGCACCGGTGATGCGCTGTATAACGGATCACCGAACGACGCGAACCTCTTCACCTGGTTTATGCTGGTTAAATCCGGCTACGACGCCCGAATCGGATACAACCACGATCAAGCCTTCCTGCTTCTCCCTTCAAGGAGCGTGCTGTACGGTGTCCCCCACTTCGCGGTGCAGAAGCAGGTCTATTACACGGCGACGTTCGGCGCCGGAGCGACTCCTTCCGGTTCGCTGTTCATCTACGATGGGAACTATCCGGAAGCCGACCGGCTGATGGATCTGACCGTCGTCAGCGCGCCCATTTTCGAGAAAAGAGATCTGGAACGCACGATTCGCTTCAGCTCGATGGGCAGGGAATATTCGGTGACGGTTCAGTACAACAAGCCGGTCGTGGATTACTACGACCAATATCCTCAGACGGATCTGAAGGTCTATTTCGCGTCCGCTCTGTCGCCGGAGGCGGATCTGTCGCTGGTGGCGGCGCTGAAACCTCTGGTGGAGGGGAAGACGGAAGCGGAAGCGGTGAATCTGCTCCTGCATTTTGTGCAGAGCTTCCCCTACAAAACGGATCAGGATCAGTTCGGCAGGGAGAAGTATTTCTTCCCGGAAGAGGCGCTGTATTACAGCTATTGCGATTGCGAGGATCGTTCGGTGCTCTTCGCCTACCTCGTGAAGCGTCTGACCGGACTGGACGTCGTAGGTCTGGATTATCCGGGGCATGTGGCGACTGCGGTCAGGTTCAGCTCCAGCCTCCCGGGCGACGCGGTGACGGTGCAGAATCAAAAATACATCGTCTGCGATCCGACGTATCTGGGCGCGGATCTGGGGATGAGTCAGCCGGCGTATAAAGACGTCAAGCCGGTCGTCATCGAAATCGGCGTATGACGGTGAGGCGATTCCGATGTTTTGGCAAGAGGCGGGATGAAGACCGCCTCTTTTCATTATCATCGCCGGGACGCGAAAAAATTTCCTTGATTCCGCTAAAAATAATGATTACATTGTTACATTGATTCGAAGGAGAACAGGATGAAGAAACGAATCGTATGGGTGTTCACGGGATATTTCATCGCGGGGACAGCGGCGCACGCCATCGCACCGGCGAAGCCCGGGGTGGCGGTTCCACAGGTGATCTTGGACCGAGCCCGGCAGGACGGCGATCTTTTTTATCCCAAACCGATGCTGGCGAACACGATGGCGCGCTACGCTCAAGCCAAACGAGCCGCACTCCAATCCGGAAGCAGCCTGGACGAGGTGGACGACATCTACGCGTACGCCCCGGTCATCTGCGGCAAGTACTCCGACTCGGGCCCGGACGATTGGCCCGTCAGCCTGATGCAGGAGCAGCTCTTCGACGGACCCTGGCCCACCGGCACGATGCGGGACTTTTATGAGGAGATCTCCTTCGATCAGTTTCATCTGGACGGAACGGTATACGGCTGGTACACTTCCACCCTGACGCAAGCCTACGTGGTGGGCAGCGGCTACGGCATGGGACCGGACGCTCACCTGGACGAATTCCTGCTCGAACTGCTGAATTTCGCAGATCCGACGACGGATTTTTCACCGTATGACAATGACGGACCCGACGGCATCCCCAATTCCGGGGACGACGACGGCATTGTGGATGCCTGTTTCTTCATCCACGACGGCGCCGGCGCTGAAGCGGGCGCCAACAATATCTGGTCGCACTCATTCAATCTGCAGTATCTAACCGGCAGCCTGTACACGACCAATGATCCCCGCGCCGGGGGCGGGTTCATCCGGATCGGGCCCTACATCATCCAGCCTTCCATCACGATGACGGGCCAAATCATCGAAATCGGGGTATTCTGCCATGAATACGGGCATGCGCTGGGTCTCCCGGACCTCTACGATACGGATTATTCATCCGAAGGGATCGGCGTGTGGGGATTGATGGGCGGGGGCAGTTGGAACACACCCGCCAAACCGGCTCATATGATCGCCTGGTGCCGCTACAAACTGGGCTGGATCAACCCGACCGTGGTGACGGACTGGCTGCATGATCAAGCCCTCCCCGCCATCGAAACTTCCGGCGAAGCGTATCGGCTCTGGACCGGCGGCGCCGGCGGTCCGCAGTATTTTATGGTGGAAAACCGTCAGCGATACAGGTTCGACATCAATCTGCGGGGGGAGGGGCTGCTGATCTGGCACGTGGACGAAACGGCACAGCAAACCAACGAAAATCACCCCAAGGTGGATCTGGAAGAAGCGGACGGGATGGATCACCTACGCTACAATATGAACTCCGGGGACAGCGGCGATCCCTACCCGGGCGTCACCGACAACCGCTGGTTCGACGAATACACCAATCCCAACAGTTTGGATTACTTCAATTACACCACGCAGGTCGCCGTCTGGAATATATCGGACGCGAGCGACACGATGCACGCCAATCTCGACGTCATCTATTCGCAGCCGCGTCTGCAATATATGAATCATGCTCTCAGCGATCCGACCGGCAACGGCGACAACCGCGCCGATCCCGGGGAAACCGTGAACCTCTGGATCACGCTGCAGAATCTCTGGGGCGGCAGCGAGGAGCTGACGGGGTTCCTGCGCTCTGATTCCGCTTTCGCGCAAGCCCTCGATTCCAGCGCATCGTTCGGTGTGATCGCCACGCACGGATTCGGCAGCAATCAGGACAACCCCTTCCAGATCGCTATTTCCCCGGACGCTCCTGAGGGCGCCTGGCTACCCCTGACGGTGCGGATTACGTCCGGACCCGAATTCGAGCAGGAGATCTCATTTTCCATCCAGATCGGCAGAGCCCCCATCCTGCTGGTGGACGACGATCTGAATCAGAACTACGAGCAATTTCTCGCCTCTTCCATCGCGGCGACCGGCATCAATTATGAAATCTGGGACGTCTCCCAGCAGGGCACGCCCGGGGATCAAGCGATCCACTACGGGACGATCGTCTGGATCACGGGCAACGATTTTTCGACCACCCTGGAAGATTACGACATCGAAATATTGATCCAATTCCTGAATGCAGGTCGAACGCTGATCCTCTCCGGACAAAACATCAATGAAGACATCGGCGGAAGCAGCTTCTTCACCGATTACTTGAAATGCACGCCGAGGACGGACGACGTGACTACGCTGACCGTCAACGGCGTCGCCGGCAACCCCTTGACCGAAGGGATGAGTCTCTTCATCTTCGGCGTGGGCGGCGCCGCGAATCAGAGCTCGCCCTCATCGGTGTATTCGATCGCGCCGGCAGAGCCGCTCTTCGAATACCCCAACGGCGAAGTCGCGGCGGTGTACTACCACAATGAGACGACTGGAGCACACGTCGCCTATTTCGGCTTCGGACTGGAAGCGATCAGCGGCATCGCCGGCAGCACCAGCCGCACCGCGGTGCTGAACGCATTGTTCGATTGGGCGGGGGTTACGGCAGTTCGCCCCGATGCGCCGCGGGAGCGGACGGCTCCGGCGCAATTTCATCTGTCGAAAGCCTACCCCAACCCCTTCAATCCGAGCACGCGGGTGCAGTTTTCTCTGCCTCAAGCGAGCCGGGTCGAACTCGCGGTCTTCGATGTGCAAGGGCGGCGGGTGGTGGATCTGGCAAGCGGCAATATGACGGCGGGAAACTACGAAGTGGAATTCGACGGTTCGCAGCTGCCGTCAGGCGTCTATCTGTACCGTCTGCAGGCGGGAGATTACACCGCCGGCGGGAAGATGGTATTGATGAAGTAATTCACTGCAAATGAATGCGATTAAGGCAGGCCTAAAGCCTGCCTTTTTCAATACCCGCTTGAATCGTTGAAAAAATTGAAAAAATTGCTTTGTCTCTGCTGAAGAATACATTAATTTATTCATACTGGAGACCCAACAAACAGACCCGCACCACTGCTTCTATCGAAAAGGAGTCATTATGCGAAGATTTCTGTTTGGTTTGGGCTTTTTTGCTCTTACCGCAATCTGCCACAGCTACCCCGGCGCTCCGCCTATGGGGTGTGCCGGCGATCCCCCCGACTTCAACAGCTGCGTGAATTGCCACGACAGTTACCCTCTCAACAGCGGGGACGGAGCCCTTGAGATCACCGGTCTTCCGACAGGCGGCTATGAAACAGGTGTGGCCTATCCCCTGACGATCACACTGACAGATCCGGGACAAAGCCGTTGGGGATTCGAACTCACGGTGATCCGTCAATCCGGCAATCACTACGATCAAGCAGGGGAAATCATCGTCACGGATCCGACGCATACCGATCTTGGTGTAGGAACGGGGTCGGCGCCGGATTATTTGTATCAGACTTCCGCGGGTTCTTACAACGGGACGCCGGGACCGACCGCCTGGTCATTCGAATGGATCGCGCCTGATACTTCGACAGGGACGGTATCATTTTATTTTTCCGGAGCAGCTTGCGACGGAGGCAGCGGCGCTAATGGGGATTACTGCTATACCAACTTGGCTTCCGTAGATCCTTCGCCCGGGACATCCGTCGAACCTGAAGCCCAAAATCCTGCTTGGACGCCGACGACTTACCATCTTGCTCCTCCTTTCCCCAATCCCTTTAATCCTTCCACACGTGTACGATTTTCCCTCCCGATCATGATCCGGATTGAACTCGCTGTCTTTGACACAAAGGGACGACGCGTGGCGGATCTGATAAGCGGCATTTTGAATTCCGGTACCTACGAAGTAAAATTCGACGGTTCCGGACTCCCCACGGGTATCTATCTCTGCCGTATTCAAGCGGGAGATTTCATCGCTGTTGAAAAGATGGTGCTGTTAAAGTAGCTTGAGAATAAGTCGCGGACTAATAAGCCACTCGCATTTCACATTCTGCGATGTTTAGAACTGAATCCAACACGAGCACACCGAATTGCATCCGGATTTCGTTATGGATCGCTCTGGAGACCCAGCCAAAAGAATAACAATCCATGCAGCTTAAAGAAAGGAGTCACCATGCGTAAAATTCTGTCTGTGTTGGGGATTCTCGCTATAGCCGGGGCGTGTTACGGCTATCCCGGCGGCGCTCCGATGGGATATGCCGGTCAACCGCCGAGCGGCAATAACTGCGTGAACTGTCACAGTTCGTTTCCGTTAAACAGCGGGGATGGATCGCTCCAAATCAACGGACTGCCTGCAGGAGGGTATCAATCCGGAAACACGTACAATCTTTCTGTTACTCTGGCGGATCCGGGACAGGTTCGCTGGGGATTTCAGTTGACAGCGATTTACGTATCCGGAAGCAACTACCTCCAAGCCGGCACGTTGGTCGTCACGGACCCGACGCATACGACCCTGCTGGTCGGTTCCGGTTCGTCACCCGATTATCTGAATCAAACCTCGTCGGGGACATACAATGGAACGCCCGGACCCACCACCTGGAATTTTAGCTGGACGGCGCCGAATACATCCACCGGAACGCTGACGTTTTACGCGTCCGGAGCGGCATGCAACGGCACCGGTGGCACCAGCGGGGATTATTGCTACACGACTTCTGCCGCCTTGAATCCCGCCGGCGTGGTGCCGAATGTGACGATCACGCTAAGCCCCAGCAATCCTCCCATTCAGATTCCAGGAAGCGGCGGGAGTTTCAACTTCACAATCGCCGTCGCAAACGGAGAAACATCGCAACAAGTTTCAACGATTTGGTGCAATATCACGCTGCCCAATGGGAACATTTATGGCCCGGTATTGGGACCTTTGACTGTCACGCTGCCTCCATCCTTCTCCACCAATCGCCTGCGCACGCAATCGGTTCCCGCCAGTGCGCCCGCCGGAAACTACACCTACAACGGATTCATCGGCGCCGACGTCAACACCATCTGGGATCAAGACAGTTTCCCGTTCACAAAATTGGCATCTGACGGCGGTTTTTCCGGGGGGGAATGGTCGAATTACGGCGAAGAACTCAATATCTGTTCGTCGGTTCCGGAACGTTTCGCGATCATCAGCGCCTTCCCCAACCCCTTCAATCCGAGCACGCGGGTGCAGTTTTCTCTGCCTCAAGCGAGCCGGGTCGAACTCGCGGTCTTCGATGTGCAAGGGCGGCGGGTGGTGGATCTGGCAAGCGGCAATATGACGGCGGGAAACTACGAAGTGGAATTCGACGGTTCGCAGCTGCCGTCAGGCGTCTATCTGTACCGTCTGCAGGCGGGAGATTACACCGCCGGCGGGAAGATGGTGTTGATGAAGTGACGGCGATTTCGCGATGTTATCGAGGAGGCGGCGGATGCGCCGCCTTTCTTTTTTCCGCGAAAATCGCTTGCATCCATAACGGCGAAAGACTAAATTGACTTGGCGAAAGAATAAAAACCTATGGAAAGACACGCTAAGTTGACATTTTTAGGTGCCGTCCGCAATGTCACGGGATCGCGGTACCTGCTGGAGTGCAACGGATCGAGGTTTCTGATTGACTGCGGGCTCTACCAGGAACGGGACTTTCGCGCCCGCAACTGGGATCCTTCGCCGATGCCGGCGGAGAGTTTGGACGCTGTGCTGTTGACGCACGCTCACCTCGATCACTGCGGTTGGCTGCCGCGCTTGGTGAAGCAGGGTTTCCGCGGGCGGATTTACTGCACCAGCGCCACAGCGGAAATCGCCCGCATCGTGCTTTTGGATGCCGCCAAACTGCAGGAAGAAGACGCGGAATTCAAGCGCCGCCGCCATGAACAGGAAGGGCGCCAAGGTCCTTATCCGGTCGAACCGCTGTACACCGGCGAAGACGTGGAAGCGACGACACCTCTGTTCGCACCCGTCCGTTACGAGACGCCGGTTTCGCTCGGCGACGGGATCGAAGCCGCGTTCTACGATGCGGGCCATATCCTCGGATCGTCCATGATCCGCTTCCGGCTGGACCTCAACGGGCAGGAACGCACCCTGCTCTTTTCCGGCGACGTGGGCAGGCGCAACACACCCATCATCCGCGATCCTTCGGTCTTCGAGGAAGCCGATTACGTGCAGATCGAATCCACATACGGCGACCGGCTGCATGAAGACCAGGAAGAGATCGCGGACAAGCTGGCGGAGATCATTCTGAGCACGCGCAAAGCCGGCGGCAACGTCGTCATCCCCAGCTTCGCCGTGGAACGGTCGCAGGAGCTGCTGTATCGCCTGAACGAATTGCAGCGGGGAGGCAAGATCCCGCACCTGATGACCTTCGTAGACAGCCCTATGGCGATCAAAGTGACGGATATTTTCGAACATCATCCGGAGATGTTCGACGAGGAGATGCTGGCGAGGATGCGCCGCCAGGAATCTCTGTTCGAACTGCCCAACCTGAAGATGACCCGCGACACACAGGAATCCAAAGCGATCAATCATATCCGGGGAACAGTGATCATCATTGCGGGATCGGGGATGTGCACCGGCGGCAGGATCAAGCATCATCTGGTCAACAACATCACGCGCAAACGCAGCACGATTCTGTTCGTGGGCTATCAAGCGGCGGGGACGCTGGGCAGAACCATCGTGGACGGCGCCAAACGCGTGCGGATTCTTGGGAAGAAGTATCCGGTGCGCGCCCGCGTGGAACAACTGCACAGCTTTTCAGCTCATGCCGACCGCGACGAACTCTTCGCCTGGCTCACCCACCTGCGCCGACCTCCCCGGCGAATCTTCATCACCCACGGCGAAACTCACGCCGCCGACGCCTTCGCGAAGTTCGTGCAGGAAAAATCCGGCTGGAACGCATCCGTACCGGATTATCTGGAAGAAGCGATACTGGATTAATCCTAAGAAAAGGGGCTAAATCTTCCGATACTGAGTGATGATGGTGGAGGGATGTTTCAGGTGGAAGTAGAGGTGGTCCCAGTTGAAGGGACTTTTTTTACTTGGGTATTTATTATGTTGAATTTTCACTCTGCCGTCATATAGAATTTTATATCCCTGTTTCCGCAATCGGATGCATGCGTCTCGCCCTTCGGAACTTTTCGACTGCCAGAACCACTCATCAAATTCAAAAATTCCTTTGCGCATTAACAGGCAGTTTTCACTGACGGCGTGGACTTCTTCCACGAATTCTCTCTGTCCAGCATCTTTTTCGCCGTATAGTATCGGCAAGCCGTTTTCACCGGTACCGGCGGAAAAAATCGTGCCATCAAACATAACAATTTTCGCACCGACGATTCCAACGTCGGGCTGACTCTCGGCGGTTTCCAACAGTAAATCCAACCAGTTGTCCTGCGTAACCTGACAATCCGCATCCAAGGAACAGATCCAATCCGACACGCCTTGGCGCAAACCGGCGTTGCGATTTTTAGCGATGGATCGTTTCCCGACAATCACTGTCAAATTGTAATCACAATGCGTGTGTTTCAGAATGGAATGCAGGCATTTCTCCAACCCTTCATCCGGCTGTAAACAAGGAATATAGATATCGAGAGGATACTTCATTTCAACAAGACCACCTTGAGGTTTTGTTGAGTGGATTCGGTATGCACACAACCGATATAAACACCGCTCGGAAGGTGATTCGCATCAATTGAAACAGTTTGAATTCCTGCATCTAAGACCCCGAATTGAAATGAAGATACTTTACACCCATCCAAGCGGTACAAATCCATACTGATCAAGGTTCGTTGCGGAATGCGCAAACGAAGTGATGTTTTTACATTGAAAGGATTCGGGAAACAACCTTCAATGCTGAAATCCTTGATTATCTCATGCTTCATATAATTTGAAGCTGCGGGGAATTCCGCCCAAAACTCAAGGGAATCATTCTCAGGATGATGATCCGCTTCCCAGTGCGTCTTGAAGAGAAAGCGATAACGGCCTGGGTTGATTAATAGAATCGGTTGAAAACCGACAGTATCCAAACCACCGATTTCAAGCGGTGAAATCCATTGATCCATAAGATAGAGAAAACTCCCCGCTGCTCCTGTATCCACTTGGCAAGTTGTGTGAAAAGCATCTGTCGGCGTATTCCCCAAATTAAATACAATCACTTGCGGTGTAAATGGCTCAGGGGGTAAAATGGTTTGTGGCTGCAATACAGTCGTGGGGGCAACGTCTTGAATAATACCGATTAAGGTAGCTAATCTAAGGGTATCATTCGTTGGTATATTGTCACCTGGCAAATGCGTAACAAATTCGAAAATAAATTGGGAAGCATATTGCGGCATAAATATCGGAAATGTCAAGGTTACCTGTTCACCCGGATTCATTGGAGGGGTGATCGTTTGCTGCCAATACAACAGATTTGAAGAATCACGAATAGAGCATTCAGTGAAAAAGGACTGCTCTGAAAAGGTCCCTGGGTTTTCGACAATTACCTGCGGCGAAATAGGTGTCAGTTCTTCTATGGAATCAGGTGATACGACTGTTATAGGGCCACATCATGGAATAGCCCTATCATACATTCAATCGTACGATAATCATTTCCGGGTATTGCGTCCAAAATCAGCTCTCCATCGAAAGTGAATAAATAGAAACCGTTCATTGATGGGTAAAACGGACTAAAAAAAAATGGTATCAATCTCTTCCGGTTCCAGATTCAGACATTGCCCTGTTGAATTGCTTAACAGACTATCTTGCATAAAGATCTTCAATTTCACCGGTGCAATCGGTTCATAGAACGTTCCTTGGTTTTTTACAACGATTCCGGGGGTAATCGGTGCGAGCGGTTCAATCTCAGAAGGTGAAATAACCGAAAGAATCGCCAAATTTGGTATGATCAGGATAATAATAATCATAGGTGTTGCACCATAACTTGCCATCGAAATACTGCAAGCCGAGAGACCACGTCCAGGGCCAGACATGCCAAGCGACAACTTGACATGTCTGTGGATTAAATTCAAGAAAACGTTTCAAATATTGCTGGGTTTGTGCAGCGA
>CAZUTK010000050.1:0-17566 GCA_964623265.1 uncultured bacterium
TCCCTCCATTCGGAACAATGATCACCGGAGGATTCATTGGCGACGCGCTGACCAGAACGGTTGTCGCGATACCTAACCTGCGCGTCATCTGGTCGGGAAATTCTACGCCGTAGATATTGGGGGAATTCATCAAGGGTATCGCGTATTCCGAAATGGATTCGGAATAGTAAACTCCCTGTATGAGGCTGGTCGCATGGAAAGCGCGCAGATAGAGCCATCCCGCCGCTCCATTGATGCTGCCCGGCAGAACGAAGGTACCCGCGCCTGGCGCACCGCCCGTCACTCCCACAGCACCGATGCCGATCAGGACATCGTCATCGGTAGGCATCCCCCAGAAGCCCGGAGACGTGGCTGGATCGTCCATTCCGTCTCCGGCGGCATCCCATATGAAATGAATGATGGAACCGACAGCCAATGGTTGTCCAGCTTCATCCGCGATGACACCGAAGAAGCCGGAAGCATAATTCGTCGCCGTGACCAGATACGGCGGCTGAGCCGCCAGACTTGAACCCATCAAAAGCAGGATGAGAAGCAGGTAAAATCTCTTCATTCCGTGCCTCCTTCTGCTGAAGGTGAAATTTTCGCATCATCCGGCTGTATTGCAGGTTGCAACGGTGAAGGCGCCGGAACGACTACCGCCGGAGCCGCTGCACGGTGATTCTTTTCAGGCAGAATGCGTGGAATCCCGAAGGCATTTTGAAAAGTAGAAGTCGGCTGAGGGTAATTACTCCAACTGAACGCGCTGTGGCCGGGAGGAAGGTAAATCCAGTAACCTCTCATCGGTTCAAATTGGGTGAGGTTACCCTGCCAGTAGCCACTCGCATCCTTCCAGGCATATGTGTATTGTCCGGTTAAAGCGTCGTAACTCAGGATCAGATCGGACAAAAACATATAAGTTCCCCCGTGAAAACCGTCCAATCCCGCCTGAGAGACAGCCGCAGGGATCGCCCAGACGGACCCCACTGCGTTATAGCCGGGCTGCATCTGCCCCATATTGTAAGTGGGATCTTCTACGACATTGCCGCAGACGACGATCGTCTGCGTGGCGGGATGATCTGGCTGCACGTAGATCCAGTAGCTGAGCGCTTCGCTGAGCAGACTGAAGGCGCCTTCCCATTGTCCGGTTTCACTGTTCAACCAGCAGATTTGAAACTGCCCGGTCGCCGCATTCCACCTGTGAATCTGATCCGCATCCGCCACAGACGTTCCGCCGGTCAACTGATTCCCCAGCACGTTGTTGACAGTCTTTTCCGCAGGCAATAAAGGAAATGATACCTGCGTAAAACCGGGATGCACATCCAGTTTCCAAAAGCCGACCGTATTCGAAGGTCCGGATTCCTGCGCTCCAGCCCAAACAGATAACAGCAAGCAGCAGATCCCGGATGCAACGATGAAAGTTTTCCACGCCATGCTGTCTCTTCCTCGATGCTTGACACGCTTAATTACAATATAATACGATAATTTTTAAAATACAAGAGAAATTTTTCTTCGCATACTGCCGGCAGGCGCAATTTAAAAGGATTATTTCGTCTTGAAATCGGCGATTCCTTTGCTTATATTACCTAAAATTCTGATTTCGCAGCTAATATGTCATCGTAAGACGATGAGTATAACGAACCGAGATGTTCGCAACCCACTTCTTTGGGTTGCGATTTTCGCCGTCGCGATGGCGTACATTGAATCCGCCGTCGTCGTTTATCTGCGGCAGATCTTCTATCCTCGGGGATTTGATTTCCCGCTCGCACCACTCAACGGTCAAAACAACATGATTCTGATTGAGCTGGGGCGGGAAGCTGCGACCATCGTTATGCTGACGTCAATCGGGATGCTCGCCGGCAGATCGCGAATCGAGAAATTCGCTTATCTTCTTTATGCGTTCGGCATCTGGGATCTGTTTTACTACGTCTGGCTGAAGATTTTCATCGGATGGCCTCCGTCCCTGCTGACCTGGGATATCCTCTTTCTCCTCCCTCTCCCCTGGGTGGGACCGGTCTTGGCACCCGTGCTGGTTTCGCTCGCCATGATTGCGGCGGCATTCTGGATCATCCGCCGTGAACGGCGCGGCAGTGACAACCATTTCCCGATCTGGGCATGGCTCTGCGAAATCGCCGCGGGCTTGATCATCATCCTCGCATTCATCTGGGATTTCGAACATATCACCGCCGGCGGTTATCCTCATGCGTTTCGCTGGGATATTTTCGCACTCGGCTGGGCGGGCGGGTGCGCCTTGTTCCTCTATCTGATGGTCCGCAGACAAGAATGAAATTCGCTTCAACGGGAATCGCATCAGCGGCGACCTACTACCGCAACTATCTGGATTCGCTGAGCCGGCAGAATCGTCAGTTATTCGATTCCCCGCTGGTTTGGCAATTCGATGCTGCGGATCTGCCGCTGGATCCGTCGTATGTATTCCCGAATGCGCGACGCATTCTTCTGGAAATCGGATTCGGACACGGAGAAGTCCTTGAAGAGTTGGTGCAGAAACAGCCGGATACCGGTTTCGTTGGGATCGAGAGGCGTCCGCCTCGCGTCAACAAGGCATTGAAACGACTCCACCGTACGGGATGCGCCAATGTTCGTCTGATCCGCGCGAATCTGGACTTGATTTCAGCGCCTCTCTTTGCTCCGGAATCTTTCGATGAAATCCTGATCAACCATCCCGATCCCTGGCCGAAGAGGAGACATGAGCACCATCGCTTCTTTCGCGCTTTGAGAATGGAGTGGCTGGCTTTTATCCTGAAGCCGGGCGGTTCCATTGACGTCGCCAGCGATCAGTCGGCTTACTTTTTCGAAATCCTCCGGCTTTTCGAAGAGGACGGCAGATTTTCGAGTCTGCTGCCGCCGCCTTTCTACACGAATGACCCTCTTCCTGATCGCCCTATGAGCCGTTTCGAAAAACGGTGCCGTTCGCAGGGTCTGACAGTCCGAATTTTGAGATTTCGGAAGAATTAATCGGCTACGAAATATACGCTTCGCAGCGAGGGTAATTTTATGCCGCAAATGGGTGAAATAGATCGTTTTCAGAAGACCGTCTTCATTTTCAATCCGAAGTCAGGCTACATCGGCAATAAAAAAGGCGTCATCCGTTGGATAGACCGTATTTGGGGTTCCGCGGAAAGGGACTATTGCATCCAGGTGACCACTCGACCCGGGGAAGCAGTACATCTGGCACGGAAAGAGGCGGAACGCGGAGCGGATCTCATCGTCGCCATCGGCGGCGACGGAACTCTCAATGAAGTCGTCCGCGGCATTCTGGGTACAGACGCCTGCGCAGGGTTGATTCCCGCCGGCAGCGGAAACGGCTTCGCGCGTCACTGGGACATCCCGCTGGATCCGGAGCGAGCCTGTCGGGGGCTGCTTTCTCCCAGAGTCGTCCATTGCGATATCGGCACGGCAAACCAACATATCTTCCTGGTCACATTCGGCTGCGGAATTGACGCCGCCATCGGAGCTCGATATGTTCAGAGCACAATGCGCGGAATTCCCTCTTATTTCTATCACGGAGTCCACGCTTTTCTCGAATACCGCGCTCCGCAGATCCAGGTCCATCAAAATGGACTACCCATCTATGAAGGTCGTCCGCTGCTGTTGACCATCGCAAACGCTCGAGGATACGGTGGCGGCACCATCATCGCTCCGCAAGCAAAAGCGGATGACGGCTTGCTGGACTTATGCGTCATCGAGTCGCTCACCATCTTTTCCTCCTTGAAATTCTTGCCGAATCTCTTTAACGGCGAAGTGTCCAAAATCCCCGGTTACCGCCATCAGCAGATCAATCGGGCAATAGTGATCCTATCTGAGAACAGCCCTGTGCATCTGGATGGAGACTATTGTCCCAACTTACGGGAAATCGAAATAGGTGTGCAGCCGCGTGCGCTGCGGTTCGCGCTGCCGGTGCTCCGCTGACACTGCCATAGCCATCCTGTATATCTGCCATATTGACATACTTGCCCATCATTCGAGTTATTATTTCATAATTATCAATAATATGCAGATTTGGCATATGATTTGCTAAAATTACGGGCAGAAACGATCAAGAGCCGATAAGGAAAGCGATACAGAACAGGAGGTGAAACTATGGCACTCATTCGTTGGGAACCGTTCGGCAGGCAGATTTCACCCTGGGAAGGCTTCGAGGCACTACGGCGCAGGATGGATCGGCTTTTCGACGATTTCACGCGCCGGGATGAAGAAGCCGGCAGCAGCTGGCTGCCTTCTGTGGATCTGAGTGAGAATTCCGATTCCTTCCTGATTAAGGCGGATGTTCCTGGCATGGATAAGAAAGACATTAAAATCACCATGCAGGACAACGTCTTGAATATTTCCGGCGAAAAAAAGCAGGAAAAAGAAGAGAAGGATCGGAATTATCACCTGATCGAGAGAAGCTATGGCCAGTTCTCCAGATCCTTCACGCTGCCGACGAAGGTGGACAGCGATAAGATCAAGGCGGAATTCAAGAACGGCGTGCTGGAAATCGTGATCCCCAAGGCGCCGGAAGCTAAAGCCCGCGAAATTGAAATCCAGGTGAAATAATTACACCTGCCGGCAATAAAAGAGGCTGTCTCGGTTATCTGAGACAGCCTATGTTGTTTTTGCGCATTGCCGCAAGCGATATGAATCGCTTAGGCCATGGAACGCAAGGCTTCCAACAGACCATCCATCTCCGCTTTGGTGCGCTTCTCGGTGACGGCGACCAGCAGGAGATCGCTCCAGGAGGCATCAAAGCGCCCCAAATCCGGTCCAATAAGATATCCCCGGCTGCTTAACCCTTGCACCAACTTGGCGACATCTCCGCGATAACGAACCGTGAATTCCTTGAAAAACGGCTGCGAATACGCCAATTCGAAGCCCGGCAGAGACGCGATCCGGTCGGCGAGATAATGGCTCTTTTGCAGGCATAAGTCCGCCATCTCCTTCATGCCTTCTTCGCCCAGCAGCTCCATAGTGATGCAAGCCGCCAGCGCGCAGAGCGCTTGGTTGGTGCAAATGTTGGAAGTAGCCTTTTCCCGCCGAATATGTTGTTCGCGCGTCTGCAATGTCATAACAAAGCCGCGTCTCCCATTCATATCCGTGGTTTGGCCGATCAATCGCCCGGGAAGGCGGCGGATTAAGTCTTTTTTCACGGCGAAAATCCCCAAATACGGCCCGCCGAAATTTAATCCATTGCCTAATCCCTGCCCTTCACCCGTGACAATATCGGCGCCTAAAGATCCCGGAGCGGCGAGCAGCGCCAGGGAAATGGGATCTGCGGACACAACCAGCAACGCTTGAGCGGCATGAGCGCAATCTGCGAATTCTGCGACTTCTTCCAGAAATCCGAAGAAGTTGGGATTCTGAATCAACACCGCCGCAGCGGAAGCGATGTTCTCCTTCATATAGCTGGGATCCGTCACGCCGTTCACCAACGGCGCGATCCGGATATCTATGCCGGCGGCGTGCGCATATGTTTTCAGCACCTGCCGGTAATGCGGATGTACCCCTTGGCTGACCAGGATCGCCTTTCTGCGGGTGTGCGCCGTTGCGACCAGCATTGCTTCCGACAACGCTGTAGCGCCGTCATAATGGGAAGCATTTGCGGCATCCATGCCGGTCAGACGGCAGATCAAAGTTTGATACTCGTAAATCGCCTGCAACGTCCCCTGACTGACTTCCGCCTGATAGGGTGTATATGCCGTGTAAAACTCACCGCGCGAAAGGATGGAATCCACAGCAGCGGGGATGAAGTGATCATAGGACCCGCCCCCCAGAAAACAGATGCCATTATCCGCCGTGAGGTTCTGCGCTGAAATCTGCTGCAGATGAGCCACCGCTTCCACTTCGGAGAGCGGTTCGGGCAGATTCAGCCGGCTCTTCATCAGGAGCTCCGGCGGGATGCAGGGAATCAACTCTTGAAAGGAAGAGACGCCGATCTTCGCCAGCATCTCTTTTAAATCTTGATCGGTTTGCGGCAGGAAATGTCTCATTTAGGCTTCTCCCACCATCGCCGCGTATTCCTTCGCGCTCATCAAATCCGCCTTTTCCGAGACGTCCGTGAAGCGGATTTTTATCATCCAGCCGTCGTTATAGGGACTGGAGTTGATGACTTCCGGAGCATCCTCGAGGCTTTTATTGACTTCGACGACTTCACCGCTTAGCGGAGCGAAGATATCGCTCACGGCTTTGACCGCTTCGATCGTGCCGAAGGAAGCGCCCTTTGTGACGGTCTCGCCCTCTTGCGGCAATTCTACAAATACAATGTCCCCCAACTCGCTTTGAGCGTAATCCGTGATGCCGATCACTGCGATATCCCCTTCAATGCGCGCCCACTCATGGTCTTTCGTGTAAAGCAATTCGGATGGAAAATTCATGGATTTCTCCTTATCCTAATTCTGTTTTACTGTCTTTCTACATATATTGAGTCAGGAAACCGGTCGTGGTATTTCCTGCGATGAATTCAGGATGTCCGATGATTCTCTTGTGCACTGGTATTGTGGTGATGACGCCTTCGATGACAATTTCGTCCAAAGCGCGGCTCATCCGCGCTAGTGCTTCCGAACGATCCTTCCCATAAGCAATCAATTTAGCAATCAAAGAATCGTAATTCGGCGGAATCTGATAGCCGGCAAAAGCGTGCGAATCGAGCCGGATGCCGGGGCCTCCCGGAAAATGCAGCTCCGTGATCCTCCCGGGTGAAGGGAGATAGCTCTTTTCCGGATCTTCGGCGTTGATGCGGCATTCGATGGCGTGACCTTTCAATTGCACATCCTTCATCGTAATGCCGATGGACTCCCCCGCCGCAGCCAGGATCTGGCACTTCACCAGATCCACACCGGTAACCAGCTCCGTCACCGGATGCTCCACCTGAATCCGGGTATTCATCTCCATAAAATAGAAATTTTCCGTTCCGGTCTCTAACAGAAATTCGATCGTCCCCGCGGAGAGGTAATCCACGGACCTTGCGCCTTCAATCGCCGCTTCCATCAAACGCTTGCGCAGTGCAGGGGAAACCGCCGGCGATGGGCTTTCCTCCACCAGTTTCTGATGACGCCGCTGCACGGAACATTCCCGTTCGCCGAAAGCGAGGATATTCTTGTCCGGCAAACCCAAAAGCTGAACTTCAATATGGCGCGGGTTTTCCAGATATTTTTCAATGTATAAATCCCCTGACCCGAAACTGGATTCGGCTTCCGCGCGAGCCATTTCGAAATTGGATTCGAGGTTTTCCGGCAAACGAACGATGCGCATCCCGCGTCCCCCGCCGCCTGCAGAAGCCTTTATGATCACCGGATAGCCGATTTCATCCGCAAGTTTCAATGCGGTTTTGACGTCCGGCACGACCCCTTCGCTGCCCGGCATCACCGGCACGCCGACGGAGCGCATCGTCGCCTTCGCGTTGGCTTTGTCGCCCATCAACGTCATCGTCTCGGGTCGAGGTCCGATGAAGGTGATGCCGTGCATGCCGCACATTTCCGCGAAATCCGCCGACTCAGCCAAAAACCCGTAACCCGGATGAATCGCGTCGGCGCCGGAAACTTCCGCCGCGGCGATCAGCCTCTGCGGTCGCAGGTAACTCTCGGACGCAGAAGGAGGCCCGATGCAGACGGACTCATCCGCGAAGAAGACATGCAGACTCTCGCGGTCCGCTGTGGAATAGACAGCCACGGTGGGTATCCGCAACTCCTTGCAGGCTCGGATGACGCGCAGCGCGATTTCTCCGCGATTGGCGATCAGAATTTTTTTAAACAACCTTATCCCTGTGAGATTTCGGTTTGTACCGACAGCGATTCAGGCGACTTCTATGGTGAAAAGCGGCTGGTCGAATTCAACCGGCTGAGCGTTTTCCACGAGGACTTCCACGATTCTGCCGGCATACTCCGACTCGATCTCATTCATGAGCTTCATCGCTTCGATGATGCAGAGCACCTGCCCCTTGTGCACGATATCCCCGACCTGGACATAGGGTTCGGCATCCGGCGAAGGGGCGGCGTAAAACGTTCCCACCATCGGCGATCTCACCTGACGGACGTTGCGTCCAACCGCTGTCTCAGTCGCAAGAGCCGGAGGGGCGGTCGGATTCGCAGCAAGTGCTGGAGGGGCGGCAGTTCCAGATGGCATCAGGGGAGCGGAATAGATGATGCCTCTTTGATCATTATTAGGAGCGGACTTCGCCAATCGGATTTTTCGCCCTTTATCGAAGATTTCGATCTCGTGGATCTGACTCCGCTCGAGAAGCTTCACCAACTTCTTTATTTCATCAAAATCCAACATTGGCTCTCCCTGATTTTTAGGGTGGTTCATTCTTTCACCCGTTCGAGATACGTGTTTGTGCGGGTATCCACGCGGATCAGGTCGCCTTCTTCGAGAAAAAACGGCACAGTGACGACTGCTCCGGTCTCCAGAGTGGCGGGTTTCCCGCCGCCGGAAACGGTGTCCCCTTTGACTCCTGGTTCCGTTTTAGCGATTCTCAATGTGATAAAATTGGGAATTTCGAATACAACCGGCGTCCCCTCATTGAATTTCACGGAACAGACTTCCCCTTCTTTCAAATACTTCACAGCACCGCCGATAATTTCCTTGGGAATATGTACCTGTTCGTAGGTCTCTACATCCATGAAGACAAAAAGCTCTCCTTCCGGATAGAGATATTGCATCGGCTTCTCTTCCAGACGAACCACGTCAATTTTTTCTCCGGATCGGAAAGTGTTCTCCACCACGCGTCCGGTCTTGATGTTCTTCAGTTTCGTCCGGACAAATGCGACCCCTTTTCCAGGTTTGACATGCTGAAACTCCACAACCGTATACAACTCGTCCTTAAAATTGATGACCAGACCATTTCTGAGATCTGCTGTTGTCGCCATCTGAAACTCCGCTGTGAAATATCGCTGTATTGAAATTTTGAAGGAGGCGTAGGATATATGCGGTTTATGGTCCGCCGGTGAAAAGATCCACGAAGTTGTTATGATAGACGTTCTCTTTCTGCCATTGCGGTAACGAAGGATTCGGCACACCAATGTCTCCGTCATCCGGCCAGCCGGCGCCGAATTGAAAGTGCTTATACGCCAGCAGAAAATGACGCTGATAAAGACCGGCGGAATTCAAATCATAATTAATGAAGATCGGCAGATATGCGAACTTTTCGTTATAATCCAGCAACTGCCAGGCCGAAAAAGGCAGAGGGTATCCATCATCGCCGCCGATTTGACCATCCCAGCCAAAATTCACAGCGGTCTCGAATTCCCACTCCAGATATTCGAGAGGATCGAAATATTGCTGTGCGTATAAAACATACTGCGCATTCCCCGGCGGATCTGGATTCCCAGATACCACAACTTCAACATCGCCAAAACTGGTAACCAGAGGTGAATCGAAAAAGATCCTGTAAATCCCATTTTGGAGAGGTAAACCGCCGGCATCTTCTCCATTCCAGACGATCTGATGGACTCCCGCCGGCAAGGTCTGATCCACCAGCGTCAGATGGATTAGATTCTCCTCATCCCCCAAATGCAGAAAAACGTCTAGGTTCTGGGGCAATGAAAGTTCGATGATCAATCTGCCTGCGGAAGGGATAAATGGATTGGGAAATGCGCCGATGGAATAATCGAGATCTGCAGAAGAATCTTCGGCGGTGCCCCCGGTCAATCGAACGCCGTTGCGAAAGCGCGGCAGCAGCGCTGGAAACGCCGCTGTTTGGGGTCCTGTTCCTGTTAAACCTATGATCACCCAATCCGTCGAATCCACGGAAAGCGTATCGCCGAACTCGTTGCGTTCGGTGATTCCGAGAAATGCGCGCTGGGATGATACAGGATTCTTTTCGTTGGAACAATCCGTAAGCAGAAAAGCCACAGAACATAAGATCATCAAATTGACGACGATTCGGGAAATATTCAGCATTCTGCAACCTTGGAGTTCATTGTGTTTTCAACAATTCCAGGAAATCCGCTTCCGTGAGGATCTTTACTCCCAGTTCCTGAGCGCGAGTCAATTTCGATCCGGGATTGGATCCTGCAATCACGAAATCCGTTTTTTTGCTGACCGAGCTCGATACTTCCCCCCCTAACGTCCGGATGCGTTCACCCGCCTGTTCGCGCGTGAAATTTTCCAATGTGCCGGTCAAAACGAAAGTTTTTCCCCGAAGCGGCAAAGATCCCTGCTCTTTCTGCTCTTCTGTTAATCTCACTCCTGCTCGCCGCAGTTTCTCGATGATCTCTCGATTCTTTGCAGATGCGAAGAAATGCATGATGGATTCCGCCATGCGGGGACCGATCTCATGGATTTCTTGCAATTCTTCGGCACTCGCCTTCATCAATGAATCGAGCGAAGGATATTTCCCCGCCAAGATTCTGGCGGCTCCGATTCCTACATGCCGGATTCCCAGCGCATAAATCAGGCGCGTCAGCGGACGTTGCTTCGACGCTTCCAGCGCCTTCAGTAGGTTATCTGCGCTTTTTTGCGCCATTCGTTCCAAGGGGATCAACTGTTCGCGAGTCAATGAGTAGAGATCGCCCGGGTCATGCACCAATCCTGTCTTCAGCAGCTGCTCAATCAGCTTCTCGCCCAGTCCGTCAATGTCCATCGCAGTGCGCGAAACAAAATGCTCGATATTCTTTTGCACCTGCGCCGGACAAGCCATATTGATGCAGCGCCGCACAACTTCGCCTTCCGGGCGCTCCAGGGGTGATTCGCAAACCGGACAGCGGTCCGGCATTACGAACTCCGCTGCGTCCAAAGGGCGTCTCGTCTCGTCGTAGCCTACAATCTTGGGGATGACATCCCCTCCTTTTTCGACGAAAACCGTATCCCCGATGCGAATTCCCAGCCGCTTGATTTCATCTTCGTTGTGCAAAGTGGCTCGCTTCACCGTCGAACCCGCCAGGAAGACAGGCTCAAGCTCCGCCACCGGAGTAACGGCGCCGGTTCTTCCTACTTGGAGCGTAATCGCCCGCAGAATAGTCTGAACGCGTTCCGCCTTGAATTTGAACGCAGCCGCCCACCTCGGAGATTTGGCGGTGCTGCCCAGGCGAGCCTGCTGCACAAGATCGTTCAGTTTCACCACAATGCCGTCAATGTCGAAGGGGAGATCGCGGCGTCGGTCTCCCCAGAAACGCCAGTAGTTCAGCGCCGCTTGGATGTCCGGCGCAGACCGCCACTCGCGGGAAACGGGAAAATGGGCATTCTCCAGCCAGCGCAGAATTCGCTCCTGCGTCCATCCTTGGTTTTCGATATCTGCGAACCAGAGACCGTAACACGTAAGCCGCAATGGTCGCGAAGCGACGACGCTGGGATCCAGATTCTTCAGCGTGCCTCCGGTGGCGTTCCGCGGATTGGCGAAAAGCGGTTCACCTTCCGCCCTGCGGCTCTCGTTCAACCGCTCAAAATCCACGCGCTCCATATAAACTTCGCCTCGGACGAAGATCTCTCCCGCTGGAGCCTCTGCGGCGATTTGCAAAGGCAGGGAACGAATCGTCTTCAGATTGGCGGTGATCACGTCGCCGACTTCACCATCCCCGCGGGTGGCACCCTGAACAAATTTGCCATCAATATATTGTAGATTGACGGCGATCCCATCGAATTTCAATTCACAAACGTAACTGTGCTCTGCGCCGTTCAACCCCTCCCGGACGCGTCGGTCGAAATCCAGAAGTTCCCCTTCGGTGTAGACATTCCCGAGGGAAAGCATAGGAACCGGATGCCTTGTGGACGGAAATTCCGGCGAAGGTTGCCCTCCAACACGCTGCGTGGGGGAATCCGGAGTGATCCATTCCGGATGCGCCGCCTCCAGCGCCTGGAGCTCCCGCATTCTGCGATCGAATTCCTCGTCGGAGATTTCCGGCTGGTTGAGCACGTAATAGAGATATTCGTGCCGCCGTAAATCCCGGCGCAGCTCTTCGATGCGAGCCGCAATCCCCGAGTCTGCGTGATCCGCCCCGTTGAAATCCAGAGAATCCATTTCGACAGGAAACGAACAAATTTTGAGTAATTTAAGTAATTTTCAGATCACTTTCAAGCGATTTCTGTCGCTTTTGGCTTTTCAGAATTTCCGGATAATGCAAAAAAAACGGCTCCCGAGGAGCCGTTATTCATTGCATCCGCTTGCGGATGGTTATTGTCTCCTACCAATCATTTTCAGGACCGGCGTTTTCCGATTCAGATTCATCTTCCTGATGCTCTACAAAAAGCGGAGTCTTGTTCTTCGCGGCTTGGACCGTGCAGGACCAGCAAAGCCCATCCACCGACAGCCAGCGAGTCTCACCGCCGCAGGCGGCGCAGATCTTCGTCACACTGCGATCGCCGCTCATCTGGCGGACTCGCTTCCCCCGCTTGATTCTGTTCTCTTCAACTGCTGCCATATTTTCCTCCGGATTCGCGCTGACAGTTGAATCGGTCTGGCGTCACCATTATAACCAATTTCACAGCCAATATTGGTGAGCTGGATCACCGCTGTGAAGAAGTCTGCTTCAGCTTCTCGTATAATTCTTTCTGCTGCTTGTTCAATTTCTTTGGAATTGTAACTACAATATTCACATATAAATCACCCGCTCCTCCGTCTTTTTTCGGCAGACCTTTTCCGCGAACTTTCAATTTCTTTCCGGAGGCAGCGCCTTCCGGAAGCCGCAGGGACAACATTCCAGAAGGCGCTCGAAATTGTATCACACCCCCCAAAGCTGCTTGATAGTCAGGGACTTCAACATCCATTTCCAGATCGTGACCGTGGATTCGTATATGGGGATCGGGTTTCACCCTCAGACGGATCAGGAGATCGCCGGAAGGTCCGATGCCATCCGGCGCGGGATTCCCCTGTCCGCTCAATCGGATCACATCTCCATCGCCGAATCCGCGCGGAATGTGGACTCGGAAGGTTCTGTATTTCCTCGATTTCCCTGTGCCGTTGCACGATTTACATAAACCTACGCCGGTCTGTCCGAAACCTTCGCAAACTTCGCAGGTTTTGGTGATGGCGATCCGGAATTGCCGCATACGATCGCTGAAGAGGTCTTCCAGCGTTAAAGGCATTTCCACTTCGACATCCGAACCGCGCTGCACGCTGTACCGAGCCTTTCGAGATCGCGTCGAATCTTCGCGGAATCTGCCGCTGAAACGGCCAAAGAGGCTCTCGAATAAGTCTTCGAAGCTGGAATGATGGAAGGATCCATCGCGCTGGAAACTCTCGAAAGCCCCCGGGTCAAAATGCACACCGCCCCGTTCCCAGCCAGGCGGAGGCGCGAAATCCCCGCCGACGGAACCGAACATATCGTATTGCTTTCGCTTCTCAGGATCTGAGAGAATGCGATAGGCTTCCCCTAAATCTTTGAATTTCTCTTCGGCTTGTGGATCGCTCTTGTTCTTATCCGGATGCAATTCGCGCGCCCGCCTGCGGTAAGCCTGATGAATCTGACGTGCATCCGCGCTCCGGTCTACTCCCAGAATTTCGTAGTAGTCTTTATTCACCATACCTTTAGATATGCAAGATGTGCATTCTTTATACGGATTTGCCGCACAGCTGTTGGCGTTGACTGCTTTACTGAGCTCGTTTAACTCCTGAACTCCGCAGGTTTTCTCCAGAGTTTTTCGCTAAGTCGCACTCCGATCTTTGCTCTATCTGCAACATTCGAACGCAACATTTATGCCGCATTTTGCGCACTATGAAGTTACCCAGAAGGGTTTCGCGGGAATAGATTTTCTCTGAAAAAAAATCATTTTGTCAGCGTTCTCCCGCTTCAGCAAGGATAAGCGCCGATTGCTCGTTCAGTTCGAGAAACCGGATGGAACGGAATCCGCATGCCTGCAACCAGCGTTCAACTGTTGAACTCGTATAACAGGTCCCCGCCGGTGTTCCTACGAGCATATTGACTGCGAACAGCGCTGCGTGCAATGGATGAGTCCCGTCTTCAGAAATGTAAAAATCCTTGACGATCAGCTTCCCGCCGGGCGTTATAATTTTCGCAATTTTCGAGAATAACAATTGATTTTCGGCTTCACTCAGTGAATGGATGATGCTGGACAACAAAACGACATCGAATCCCGCAGGAATCTCATCCATTATGAAATCTCCCGCATAGAATCGGACTCTTTCGTCGAACCGATGATTTGCGCATTGTTCCCTGAAGATCGGCTCCACTTCCGGCAGATCGTACACGGTCGCAGACAACTCAGGATAACGCCGACAAGCGGCGAATGAAAAGGCTCCGGGACCGCCTCCCAAATCCAAGAGTCTTCGCGGATCTTTCAGATCAACTTTCTCCCAGAGAAGATCTGCAACGGAAACCGCCAGGTTCGCCATCCCAAGAATAAAGGACCGCAATTCGTCGTCGCTGCGTCGCCCCCTCGGATCACGTGCGGGAAGGCCGGTCTTCAAAACTTCCTCCATCCTGCTCCAGCGCTGCCAGAGGTTCAAGTTATGCTTGAGAATATCCCCTTGATAACCCGGCTTACCCGCAACTAAAAGCGTATCTGCGATTTGGGCATTGGAATATGTTCCATCCTTTTTCACTAAAAAGCCCAATGCGGTCAACGCGTTCAGAAAGATGCCGGTTGCCCGGGGATCCAAATGGAATCTGCTTGCGATTTGCTCGGCGCTCTCGCATTTTCCGGACAATTCCGTGAAGAGATCCAAATGATTTGCGGTCAATAAGAGGATGGCGGGACGGAAACCGTTGGCGATGCGCTGCAATTGACTCTGCATTTCTGCAAAATTATCGTTTGGATGATTCATGCCATCCTCGTCTTTGAAGATTTCATTCCTGTATTGAACTTCGAAAATCCAATAAAGTTCGACCGGGTTCCCTGATTCTTGGATCCGTTTCTACGGAGTCGTCAGGATGAATTATGTAAACTGAATCGAGGAAAAAAGGTTGACCTCGATGACTTTTTTGCCTATATTAGAATGTTTAGGATGAAATGAATATGATCGAACAGACGAATCGTTTGTTGTCCGGCTACCGCGAACTGGAGAACCAGATCAGCGATCCGGAAATCATCGCGGATCAAGCGCGCTACCGGGAACTGCTGCGCCGTCACAAATCGCTGAAAGCAGCGGCGGAACTGGCGCAGCGGTATCAGAAAATGTTCGCTGAATGTCAGGAGTACGAGCAGATTCTAAAGATGAAAGAAGACGCCGACTTGATGGCGATCGCTGAAGAAGAACTGCCTCGCATTAAGGAGGAATTGAGCTCTCTCGAAGAAGAATTAAAGATCGCCCTACTGCCGAAGGATATTGACGCGGCGCGAAACGCTATTATGGAAATCCGCGCCGGCACCGGCGGCGAAGAAGCGGCTCTATTCGCCGCGGATCTTTTCCGGATGTATGAACGATACTGCGACCGCAAGGGTTGGAAGATTGAAATTATGAACACGCATGAGGCCTCCGCGGGCGGATTCAAGGAAATCATTTTCTCGGTAAGCGGAGATGAAGTCTTCAGTCGCTTGAAATATGAATCCGGAGTACACCGGGTGCAGCGCGTGCCGGTCACCGAAGCTTCCGGGCGGATTCACACATCCGCCGCTTCCGTTGCCGTCCTGCCGGAAGCGGAGGAAGTGGAAATCGTCATTCAGCCTTCTGATCTGAAAATTGACGTCTTCCGGTCGTCCGGTCCCGGCGGGCAGAGCGTCAATACCACCGATTCCGCCGTGCGAGTGACTCACCTTCCGACGGGCTTGGTGGTCACCTGCCAAGATGAGAAATCGCAGTTCAAAAATAAAGCGAAAGCGCTGAAGGTGTTGCGGGCGCGCCTCTATCAGCAATCCCGCGAGGAAGAAGAAGCGAAACAGGCGGCGCAGCGCAGAGCTCAAGTGGGCAGCGGCGACCGATCCGCCAAGATCCGCACTTATAATTTCCCCCAGAGCCGCGTGACGGATCACCGCATCGGATTGACTCTCTACCGGCTGAATGAAATCCTCGAAGGCGATCTGGATGAGATCATTGACGCCTTAATCCTCGATGAGCGCACGAAGAAACTGGAAGCGGCTTAATTTGAATCCTCGCGAGGTGCAAAGAGAGATTGCGATGGAACTGGCGCAAGCAGGGATCGAGAATGCAGCGCAGGAAGCACTCTGGATATTGCAGGATGGTCTCGGCATCTCAAGAGAAAGACTCCGCGCGGCGAATGCGATCTCTCCAACACCGGAGCAACTAAATAGACTATACGATTGGATTTCGCGGCGAAAGCGTAGGGAGCCGCTGCAATATATTCTCGGACGTATGGATTTTCGGGGGATCACAATCTCAATGGATCGGCGGGCTTTGATCCCCCGCCCTGAAACTGAGGGACTGGTGGAACTCATTCTGGAAAAAATCCGACCTTTGCGCGCACCTTCGATTCTCGATGTGGGTACCGGCAGCGGAGCCATCGCGTTAAGCATCCTTGACGAGCACCCCACTGCTTTCGTCACCGGCTGCGACATCAGTCCCGATGCGCTGCAGCTCGCCCGTGAAAACAGCAGACGACTTGGTTTCTCAAAACGCGTAAGCTGGCGGCAAGCGGATCTATTCTCTCCGGATTTTCCGGATCTTTTTCAGCAACGTTTTGACTTTTTGGTGAGCAATCCGCCTTACATATCAACTGCGGAATTCCAGAACTTGCAGCCGGAAATCCGTCAGTATGAACCTGCGAATGCTCTGCTGGCAGGCGAGGAAGGTCTGGATTTCGTCCGTCGCCTGGCGGAAATCGGACGTAAAATGATCTTGGAAGAAGGAGCACTTTTTTGCGAAATCGGCGAAACTCAAGGCGAAGCAGCACGGAACGAATTTCGAAGGCACGGATGGCAGGCGTTCATCAGAAAAGATCTAAGCGGAAAAGACCGCTACATCGCGGCGGAATGAAGCCGTTCCCGCTTCAGGCGCAAATGCAGGAAGCAATCCTATCAGCGCTCAGCGCAGACTCGGATTCAAGTTACGGCGCGAAGGAATTGTTCAAACGTTTGGGGTACAATCGCAATCTGTTCGACGAATTCCAGGAGGTTTTGCATCAGCTTTTAGAGATTCGGCGAATCGAAAAGGTAGGAAAACGCAAGATCCGTCTCGCGCATAAAAGAGAAATCGCCTCAGGGATATTACGCTTGACTCCCCACGGATACGGTTTTGTGGATCTCGCACAAAATTCTTCTGTTTTCATCAACGCTCGCGAAGCGAGAAACGCCTTGGACGGAGATTGGATCAAGGTGGAACTCCATCACCGTGGGCATGAAGCCGGACCTGAAGGTCACATTGTGGAGATTGCCGCCGGTAAACGACACGATCTCTTAGGGCGTCTTCTGCGCATCGGCGGAGTCTGGCATGCGGAACTGAAGACCGGACCTCTGACCTTCACTGCAAAATTGCGTCAGGATGGCGGCGGCTCCCGTTCCGATTCATTTCTGAAGACGGCGAAAAGCGGCGATTGGGCGATCCTGCAGGCACCGGAAAGCCGGCAAAGATACCCACTACCCTGGACGAAACTCATAACAATTCTGGGTGATCCGAAGCGCAAAGGCGTCGCAGAACAGGGTCTGTTGGCGGAATACGGATTACGGGGCGACTATCCGGCGAAAGCCTTGCGGGAATCCGAGCAGCTGCGACCGCCTTCTGACCGCCGCGGCGCCCGCCTGCGCGACC
>CAZUTK010000050.1:17584-21707 GCA_964623265.1 uncultured bacterium
CTGACGAATGAATTCGTCGTCACCATTGACCCGGCGGATGCCCGCGATCACGACGATGCGGTTTCGATCCGGCGGGATGGGTCCGGCGGTTTTCACCTCAGCGTTCATATCGCAGATGTCAGCCGCTACGTGCGACCGGATTCTGCGATAGACCGCACAGCGAGAGAACGCGCCTTCAGCATCTATTTGCAGCATCATCACCTGCCGATGCTGCCGCCGCGGCTTCCGGGTGAACTGTGCAGCCTAAAACCGGGGCGGAATCGGCTGACTCTCACGGTCTTAATCCATTTCGACCGCAAAGGGCGGGTGCTTGATCAAAAAATCGTACCCGCGAAAATCCGGGTTAAGCGGCTTATCAGCTACGAAACAGCACAGGAATATCTGGAGTCTGCTAAGAAAGCCGGTGACGATGATCCCGAATTGATGGAAAACTTGCGCACGATGTGGGAGTTGGCGCAAATACTCCGAACCAATCGCCTCGCTGAAGGAGGTGTGGATTTCGATCTGCCGGAACCCGGTTTTCGCTGGGCGGATGAATTCGCCCCGGCTTCAATCTTCCGACAGCCGCGCTTGTCCAGCCATATACTGATCGAGGAATTCATGCTTGCCGCCAACCGCGCCGTGGCGGAAATTTGGATTCAAAAGTTGGGCGAAGACGCTCCCTTGATCTTCCGCGTCCATCCGCCGCCGGACGCTGAAAGACTCCTGAAATTGGCGGATTATCTCGCGGATGCGGGTTTCGTTCTCCCCAAAGAAGGACCGAAAGCGACAATTTCAGGGGAGAACATCACAACAACCCAGCTCTCGACTGCGCGAGGCATAGCGGATCTTCTGGATGAGGCGCGGAGACGTTTTCCCATCGAAATCACTTCGGTGATCGCCCGCAAAGCCTTGACTCTGGCGCGTTACGATTCCCACGCCGGCGGGCACTTCGGACTGGGATTCCGGCGATATCTCCATTTCACATCTCCGATCCGCAGATACGCCGACTTAATGGTCCATCGTCTGGTTCGAAGGCATTTATTGGACGAGCAACCATTCCGCCCGTCGAAAAAAATCGCCGGACATCACCTCTCGCTTGAAGAAGAGCTGCAGCAAACCTGCGAATACCTATCGCAACAGGAAAGGATGATCGCTGAACTGGAGCGGGAATCTAATAGACTGGCTGGACTCCTGTATCTCAACGAACACCGCGAGGATCATTTCCGCGCGCTTCTTGTTGAATCCTATCAGGAAAAGCTCTTCGTGGCGCTGCGCGATCTCTATCTGGAGGGCACCTTGAGTCCGGCATCCAATCTCCGCTTCCGTTCGCGCAGGAATCCGGCAGCGAGCGGCAAATCAGAGCAACGGATCTCAAGACGCAGACGGGATCACAGCGACGAAATCGCCATCGGTGATGAGTTGACGGTGAGAATCACTGAGTTGGATCTGTTCAACCGCAAACTGTTGCTGATGCCGGTATGACGATCGCGGAATGGAGCGGCGAATTCGGCTTTGAGATCCTGGCGGAAGATCCGGCTTCCGAAGCCCGAGTCGGGCTATTGACTACGCCACACGGCGTCATTCAGACTCCGGCTTTTATGCCGGTCGGAACGTACGGCGCGGTAAAAGGGATCGCACCTTATGAATTGCAAGCCGCCGGAGCGGAAATCATATTAGCCAATGCCCTGCATCTCGAATTCCGTCCTGGTGCGGAAACGATATCTAGGCTGGGCGGTTTGCATCGCGTGATGAGCTGGGATGGTCCCATCCTGACGGACAGCGGCGGATTCCAAACATACAGTCTGCGAGGAACAATCCGGCACGAGGAGAATGGGATCATCATCAAGTCACCGGTAAACGGCGCCCAGCACAGCATCACCCCGGAAAAAGTAATTGAAATCCAGCGAAATCTCGGCACGGATTTTATGATGCCGCTGGATCTCTGCCCGCCGGGACAAACGGATCATCGCGCATCACTGGAAGCTTTGCAGCGCACCCTTCTCTGGGCGAAGGCTTCCATGCGGAAATTCAAACAAACAGATCCGCAGCATGGGAACGCGCAGGCGCTTTTCGGCATCATCCAGGGTGGAATTTACGAAGATCTGCGCCGAACTGCGCTGGAGGAATTACTGACGATCGGATTTTTCGGCTATGCCATCGGCGGTCTTGCCGTGGGAGAATGCGATGCCGACCGTTGGCGCATCGTAAAATTCTGCAGCGATGCGCTCCCCAAGACTCAACCCCGCTACCTGATGGGCGTCGGAACGCCGGAGGATCTGAAGACAGCGATCTCTTGCGGAATGGATCTTTTCGATTGCGTGCTACCGACTCGAAACGGCCGCAAGGGGAGTTTATTCACAGCGGATGGAAAAATCAATCTGCGCAATGCCGCTTTCCGCGAAGATGTGGCAGCCATCGCGGAAGACTGCAATTGCGCCGCCTGTTGTCCGCGAGACGACGGTATTCCAAGATTCAGCCGTGGCTCGATCCGGCATCTATTGACGGTCGGCGATCCCCTCGGTATGCGTCTGGGCGCCTTGCACAACCTGACTTTCTATTTCAGGCTGCTGCGCGAAATCCGCGCCGGAATAGTAGAGCGCGCCGCGCGGCAGCAAATCGAACAAACAAAAAGTGCAACTACAAAAACTTGCCTGGATCCAAGAGATCCACGGTAACAAACGTAACTACTATCGAGGAGAACTTCATGTATCTCGCTTTTCTGGCTCAAGCTTCCCCGCAGGGCGGATCGGGAATTTTAGGCATTCTGCCGATCATCTTCATTATGGTCGTGGTTTATTTTTTGATGCTGCGGCCGCAGATGAAAAAGCAGAAGGAACACGCCAGAATGGTCGCTGACCTGCGTCGCGGGGATGACATTGTCACCGCCGGAGGGCTTCACGGGAAAATCGTGCAAGCTTATGAGAAAGAGAGCACCATCCAGGTGCAGATCGCCAAGGGCGTCATTGTGACTGTGGAACGGACTTCCGTAGCGCGCAAAAGCTCAGGGTCGGGTATCGGCGGTGAAAGAAATGATCGTTCGGACGATCGCAAAGCCTTGCGCGGCAAGCCGGAATCATCGAATCCGAATCCGGAAACCGGAGGCGAATCCACCAGCGCGGTCGTCACGCCAAGTGGATACGCGGCGACGGACAATCGCGAAGGGGTTACGGATATTTTCAACGAAGGCAATATCCGTAAATCCCGTCACCGCCGGCCCAGGCACCGCAAACCATCGCATCCGATGCACCGAGAAACGGGTTCCGGCGGCGGCATGGATGAGCAGCCCACATAATCAAGGGAGAAACTGGAATGTCCACGGAAGATATACGCGTCTACGGGGATCCGGTCTTGCGTCGCAAGGCGGATCGTGTGGTGCAATTCGACGAAGCGCTGAAGAAAACCGTTGATGAGATGTTCGAAGTGATGTTTGCCGCGGACGGCATCGGACTGGCGGCGCCTCAGGTGAACATTTCTAAAGCCTTTCTCGTCATCGGTATGCCCAGGGAAAACCAAGAGCCCGAGAAACTCTTTTTCGCAAACCCTGAAATCGTGGAATCAAGAGGAGAATCCACTTTTGAAGAAGGATGTCTCTCCATCCCGGATATCCGGGAAGATGTCATCCGCCCCGAATGGATCCGCGTGCAGTATCAGGATATCCGCGGAAACAAACAGATTCTGGAAACGGAAGGCTTGCTGGCTCGGGTGTTGCAGCATGAAATTGATCATTTGGACGGTATCCTCTTCGTGGATCGAATCTCCGCGGCTCGGCGCAGTCTGTTGAAGAACGACCTGAAAAAATTATCTGAAAGATCCAAAAAACAGAAGAAGATCACCAGTACAGATAAAGTTATACTTTAGCAAATAAACCGAATAATCTGCGATGACTGTTGTTTTCTTCGGTACGCCGGAATTTTCTCTCCCCACTCTTCGCGCGTTGTTAAACAGCCGTCATCGGGTGGCGGGAGTGGTCAGCGCGCCGGCGAAACCGGTCGGCAGAGGACGAACGGTGCAGCAGACGCCGGTGGCTCGGGAAGCCGAAAGAAACGACCTGCCTTTGCTGCAGCCGGAAAAACTGAAGGATCCGAGATTTCTAAATGCTCTTAAGGATTGGCAGGCTGAAGTTTTCGCAGTGGTCGCATTT
>CAZUTK010000051.1:0-21352 GCA_964623265.1 uncultured bacterium
AATCCTTCCTGGTTGTAAACGATCTCCATGGCGCGTCCGCCGAGCACGAAGCTGGGGCGCACCAGGACCGGATACCCGACTTGGGCGGCGGTTTCGTGAGCGGCGTTGAAGTTTTTGGCGATGCCGAAGGGGGGATGCGGGATATTTAAGCGGCGCAGCAATTCGCCGAATTTTTCCCGGTCTTCGGCATCGGCGATGCGCGCCGGGCTTGTGCCCAAAATCCTGACGCCATTCTCCTCAAGCTTCTGAGCGATTTTCAGCGGCGTTTGTCCGCCGAACTGCACGATCACTCCGTCGGGAGCTTCGGCGCGGCAGATCTCGAGGACATCCTCCAGGGTGATCGGTTCGAAGAAGAGATGATCCGATACATCGTAATCCGTGGAGACCGTCTCCGGATTGCAATTCACCATGACGGAGGTGTAGCCTTCCTCCTGCAATGCCAGGGAGGCGTGCACGCAGCAGTAATCGAATTCGATTCCCTGACCGATGCGGTTGGGTCCGCTGCCGAGGACGAGAATGCGCGGCTTCTTCGGTTCGATGATCTCATCGCTGCCGGTCTCATAGGACGAATAGTAATAAGGGGTACAGGCGGCGAATTCGGCGGCGCATGTGTCCACCGACAGGAAGCGGGGGTGAATCTCGCAGAATTCGCGCAGCCTGCGCACGGCATCTTCGTCGCTTTTCAGCAGATGGGCGATCTGGACGTCCGAGAACCCCCAGCGCTTGGCTCTCCAGAGCAGGTCGGGATTGAGGGATCTGCGCAGCGCGGTGAAATCGCCGCGTCCTTTGGGAGCTGCCGTCTGCAAGCGTTTTTCCATTTCGACGATGCCGGCGATTTGTTCGAGGAACCAGGGGTCCACGCCGGTCGTCTGATGAATTTCCCGGATCGGGATGCCGAGCTTGACGGCGTGGCGCAGATAGAAGATGTTTTCCGGGCGGGGCGTCGCCAGTTTGCGGCGCACCATTTCCCGCCAATCGGGGAGCTGGTGGGAATCAATGTGGTCGTGGAGGATGACGTCGCGCCCGTCGGCTCCCAGCCCCATGCGGCCTTCTTCCAGGCTGCGCAGCGCCTTCTGCAGGGCTTCGGGAAAGCTTCTGCCGATCGCCATAACCTCCCCGACCGATTTCATCTGGCTGCCCAGCGTCTGATTGACCAGCGGGAATTTCTCGAACGTCCAGCGGGGGATTTTCACGACGACGTAATCCAGCGCGGGTTCGAAGCAGGCAGGCGTTTTTCGGGTGATGGCGTTGGGGATTTCGTCCAATCGGTAGCCGACGGCTAATTTTGCGGCGATGCGCGCAATGGGGAATCCCGTCGCCTTGGAAGCCAGCGCCGAAGACCGGCTGACGCGCGGGTTCATTTCGATGACGACCTGACGGCCGGTCTGCGGGTGCACCGCAAACTGGATATTGCTGCCGCCGGTTTCGACGCCGACGGCGCGGATGACGGCGAAGGCGGCGTCGCGCATCCGCTGATATTCTTTGTCCGTCAAAGTCTGCTGGGGAGCCACGGTGATGGAGTCGCCCGTGTGAATGCCCAGTGGATCGAAATTTTCGATCGAACATATCACCACGCACTGATCGGCGCGGTCGCGCATGACTTCCAATTCGAATTCCTTCCAGCCGACCAGCGCTTCCTCGATCAGGACTTCCCCGATGGGGCTGCGGGATAAGCCCCAGCGAACTCGTTCATCGAATTCTTCGCGGTTGTAAACGACCGATCCTCCCACGCCTCCCAGCGTGAACGAAGGGCGGATGATGACCGGCAAGCCCACGCGTTCGAGGACGGTTTGCGCTTCTTGCGACGATCGTGCGAAACCGCCGTCGGGCACATCCAGACCGATGCGGCGCATAGCAGCGTGAAATTTCTCGCGGTCTTCCGCCAGCTGGATGGCTTCCACGGAGGCGCCGAGGAGCTTCACGCCGTAACGATCCAAAATACCGTTTTCGGCGAGCGCAACCGCCAGGTTCAAGCCGGTCTGTCCGCCCATCGTGGGCAGCAGTGCATGGGGGTGTTCCCGAGCGATGATGCGTTCCACCAGATCCGGTTCCAGAGCTTCCACATAGGTGGCGTCCGCCAAGGCGGGATCGGTCATAATAGTGGCGGGGTTGCTGTTGACCAGGATGACGCGGATGCCTTCTTCGCGCAGAGCGCGGATCGCCTGCGTGCCGGAATAGTCGAATTCGCAGGCTTGGCCGATGATGATCGGTCCGCTGCCCAGGACGAGGATCGAGTCTATATCAGCGCGTTTCGGCACGGCGCATCTCCTGGATGAAGCGGTCGAAATAGCCATTGCCGTCGTGCGGGCCGGGGCTGGCTTCAGGGTGATACTGAACGGAGAAGATCGGCAGATTCCGGTGTTCCAGACCTTCCACCGTTCCGTCGTTCAAATTGATCAGCGAGACGCGCCAATCGGACGGCACTGCGTCGGGTTTGACGGCGAATCCATGGTTCTGGCTGGTGATTTCCACGACTTGATCTTCCTGATGGCGCACGGGGTGGTTGGCGCCGCGGTGACCGAAGGGCAATTTGAAGGTCTTCATCCCCGCCGCGAGGGCGAGCAGTTGATGGCCGAGGCAGATGCCGAACAGCGGCCGCTTGCCGATCAGGTCGCGGACGATGCGGATGCCGTTTTCGACCGCGGCGGGGTCTCCGGGACCGTTGGAGATCAAGACTCCATGGAATTTTCCGTTCAGCAGCGTTTCAGATCGGGAATCGGCTGGGAAGACCGTTACGGCGCAGCCGCGGATCGCCAGCTGCCGCAGGATGTTTTTCTTGACGCCGAAATCGAGTACCGCGACATTCAATCCGGTTCCATCCGCCATCTGCGGTGCAGCCTTCCCGCGGGGAGGGAACCAGGGTGGATCTTCCGGATCGAGGGCATAGGAATAGGGCTCGGCGCAGGTGACTTCGGCGGTCAGGTCGGCGCCCATCATCGTGGGGGTGTTCAGGACCAGTTCACGAGCTTTCGTTGCGGGGATCGAATCGGGGAAAATCCCCGCGCGCATAGCGCCTTTTTCGCGGATATGGAGCGTGGCGGATCGGGTGTTCACGCCGCTTAACAGCGGGGTGCCTTCGCGATGAAGCCAGGACAGGACGTCTTCCCGGGAACGCCAATTGCTGGGGCGCGGCGTCAGATTGCGGACGACGACACCGGAAGCCTGCACGCGGGGGGATTCGCAGTCTTCGCGGTTTACGCCGACATTGCCGAAATGCACGGATGTGAAGATCAAGATCTGGCGGCAGTAGGAGGGGTCTGTCAGGATTTCCTGGTAGCCGCTGTGAGCTGTATTGAAAACTGCTTCGCCGAATCCGGGTTCTACACCGTGAAACTGCTCGCCGCGAAAGATCGCGCCGTCTTCGAAAATCAGATATCCGTTCGGATCACGCATAGAAGGAGAAGATAACGAGTAAATCGCAGGGATGAGGATAACTTTTAAGCGGCGCTGGGCTGCATTGCGCCGAAACCGCTATTTGCCGAAGAGTTTCTTCAACTCGTCTTCCGCCTTTTTCATCAGGTCCTGCTGAGTCTTATCCAGCTGCTCGCGGGCTTTTTGTTCCAGCGCCTTTTTGGCGGCGTCTTCGATCTGCTTTCGATTCAGAGACAGCTTGGGGTCCTTCGCCGTCCCCCCCACCAGGAAGCTCAGGTTGACTCTGCCATCCTTGTCTTTCAGGAAATTTAAGAGATCCGAGCCCAGCCCCTGGATTTTCAGTTGGGACGACAATCCCGGGGGCAGCTTGAGCAGTATTTTATAATCCAGAGAGCCGTCCAATCCCTGCGAACCGGTGATGACGAAATCCGCGTCTCTGGCGGCAATTTTCAATTCGCCGAAGCGGAGGCGGCCGTTTTCGATTCTGAAAGAGTCGTTCCAGTTGTTGAAGCTGATTTCCTTCAGTTGGCTGATGCCGGTGTACGACGCCAGCGAAGCCGTCAGCGGATAACCGACCAACTGCCCCTGCTTGATTTCCACTCTGCCGCCGCCGTCCAGCGTCTGCGGCTTTAAGCCCAGCGTGTCGTTCAAAGCTCCGGACATAGAGCCGCTCATCGAGAAGCTTCCGAAGAGGTGGTTGCCGAAAGAGGTGAAATGGGACAAGAAGGAGTTCGCCTGCACGTTACGGATGTCCAGATTGAAATCGAAGGTGTGGTTTTGATCAGGCATTAGAGCCAGTTTGCCTCGCGTCGTAATGGCTCCGCCGAAGGCGTTGACGGCGAAATTTTGCAGGTTGATGACTCCATCCCGGATCTGCACCGCCCCCTGAGCATTGTCGAACTCGAACTTTCCGGTCACCAATTTCGTGATGGTGACGTCGGCATCTATATCAATATCCGGCAGCAGAGGCGCGGAAGCCGGCAGTTTTTTGCTGGGCTTTGCCGGCGCGGGCTGCGACGAGATCACATCCTGAGTGCGGAACAGCTTCGATTTCAGAGTCGCGCGAGCGCTGGGCTTGCCGCTTCCGCCTTTTCCTTCCAGCACCAGGTTCAAATAATTGCGGACGGTGAAAGATAACGCCAAGTCGGATTGACCGATATTCGCGGAGATCTGTTTCGCGTCTATGACCTGATTGTTGAACGCGATCACTCCGTTGAGATTGCGCAGCGGTTTTTCCGTCGCGGCGGTTTTGATGGAGACATTCTGGAACTCCACCTTGCCTTCCGCCTTCAGGTTCTCAGGCGCCGCGGCTTTGCCGTTTAGCGTGAGATCCGCTTTGATGTCGCCCGTCAGTTCCGTGCCCTTTTCCAGCGGATAGTACTCCTTGATTTCTGCGAGATTGAGTCCGCCGCTGAATGAAGCAGATAGGACTGGATACGCGAAGTTCACGACATTCAAACGGCCGTTTAAGGTGTTCGATCCTAAAGACGCGGTGAACGTTTCGATCGCCAGTCTGCCGGGTTGGGGCTGTTTTTTCGTTTGCGCGGGCTGGCTGAAGCTGCCGGCGAAGTTGATGCCGGTGATGGATTTGGGCAATCCCGCATAGCGAACCGCACCGTTATCCACTCGGAAGGTGCCGTTGACCGCGGGTTGTTCGTTTTCGCCGGCCGGTCCTTTCACTTCGAGGGCGAATTGAAACTTTCCGGTGGTGGTCAAGCCTTCGGAGGCTTTCAGGAATTCCGGGGGCACGAGAGAGAGCAGTTGTTCGATTTCGGCGCTGGTGGAATGCAGGGAGAGATCCAGGTTGGGGATGGCATTCAAATCGGTGATTTTGCCCGTCAATCCCAGTCCAATCTGCTTGAGCCCGATCTGGACGGAATCCAGGGTGAGCGTCCCCTTGGTACCATCATACGTCAGTTTTTGATAGCTGGTAAGCGGTAAATCGGAGATCAGAAAACTCTTCGTCGAGCCGTAGCTGACACCGCCGATTTCCGTCCGGTTCTCCAGCGAGACGATCCGCCCGCCGTTCGTCGCTGTGGCGTGCATTTTCTGTTGATATCCGGAGATGACGGCGCGCTGATCGCCGGATTTGTCCACGTATTGAATCTCGCCGTCGCTGACCGTGAAGTCGGAGAGAAACAGAGCGAATGCCTGGCTGGGCGGCGCACCGGTTTCAGCCTCCGGTGTCTTCTTCGTCGTGTCTTCGGGGAAAGAGAAGTTATTGACACCGTCCGAACGGACTTCCAGATAGATGCGGGGGCGATGAACGGTGATCTCATTGATGCGCACCTGTTTTTTCAGGAGCGGGGTCACCTTGACGTCCAAAACCAGTTCGTCCAGAGTCACGAACGGTTCCTGATCAAAACGTTCGCCGCGCGGGTTGGAGATCGCGAGTTTCTGGATTTTCACGCCGAAGACGGGGAAGAGTTTCAAAGCGACGTCTCCCATCGAGACGTCCCGCTGGATCGCCTCTTCCACTTTCGGCAGGATCAGAGCTTTCAAGCGCTCCTGCGTGAAGTACAACTTCAAGCTCACCGCTGCGATGATGATCAACGCGAAGACGGCGAAGAGGAAGTACAGTGTGATTTTCAGACCTTTGCTCATAGCTCTCCCCCTTACCATACGATGAATGGAACGCCGCGTTAGCGCGAATCCGGCAATTGATCGTCGGGAATAATTAACGAAAAAAGTTCGGCTTTCACAACGACTTACGCAGGATTTTTTTGTTCATCCTTCCGCGATCACCGGAGGCCGAAGGGGGATGGAATCAAAATGGGAAGTTGCGGAATAATCAGGGAAAAGAAATTCGGCAAATGTAAAATATATGCATATAAAAAAAAACCTTGCCTGAGCACATTAGTTATATTATATTATACAAAAGGCAAACTAGAGAGGTGTAAGATGCGTTCGTTGAGGCTCTGCTTTTTTCTTGTGCTGTCAAACGTCAACATAGCGACGGCTACCTGGGCTCAGACTGTCTTAGCCACGTACGACATCCACGATCACGCCAGCGGATTGGCGTATGACGGCAGGAACATCTGGTACGGTCGTTACGGAACCTACGGAGAGAGAATCTACAAATTCGATACGCTCCTCGAACAAGTCGTAGATTCGCTGAACCTGGGCGCCGCGAACCTCGACGACGCCTACGGGATGACCTGGGATGGGCAGTATCTCTGGGTTACCAACCACGTAGGCGCGGATTTCACGCTGAAGATTGATACATTGGGGAATATCCTCTATTCGTTTCAGAATCCTTCCGATTATATGTCGGGATTAGCTTGGAACGGGACGCATTTATATATGGGGGATTATTATAATCCCGACGGAGCCATTTACAAGGTGACGACGACCGGAACGATTGTGGAGAGCTTCCCCGCTCCGGACACGCAGCCCTGGGATTTAGCCTGGGACGGGACGACTCTATGGATGTGCGATTACTGGTCGGATTGGATTTACCGAATTGATCCCGTCACCCATCAGGTTTTGTACAGCTTTATGACCCCGATGACCGAGCCCGCCGGAATCGTTTGGGACGGAAATTATCTCTGGGTCTGCGACGAGGGTCAAGGGACGAGCCTGGATCATCTCTATAAGATTGACCCGTTTGGCGCTGGGACTCCGGAAATACAATTGTCCGCGTCCAGCTTGGGTTTCGGCTATGTTCCATTGGGGATGTCACCAGCTATGCAGCTGGGGATCAGCAACGTGGGGGATGCGCAGCTCAGCGTAACCGGATTGCCCATCGAACCGTACGGAGGCGCATTTGCGGTGGATCCGGGAGTAATTCTGCCGATAACGCTGCAGCCGGGGTTCAGCACTTCTGTAGGAATCTATTTCGCGCCGTTGAATTTCGGTGCGCATTCCGGAAGCCTCAGGGTGCAGAGCAACGATCCAATCCATCCTGAGATCGTCGTGATTCTTTCCGGATTTGGGATCTACGCCGAGCAGCACGCCGCCGTCAGCACGACCTCGATTCAGTTCGGCACGGTCTGGGTGGCGCAGGGAGATGGGTTGACCGGCAGAAGCCTGGCGATCTACAATCTCGGCGCACCCCCGTTGAATTTGATTTCGCTGACGGTGAGTGATCCCGCCTTTTTCGTGGAAGGGTTTGCCGCGGGATCGCTGGTGTCTATGGATACGCTGGAAGTGACGGTGTATTTCATGCCGACGCAGGCGCAGGCGTACTCTGGGGAATTGACGCTGACCACGAATGATCCGGTTACGCCGATGATCACCATATCCCTGAGCGGCTTCGGTTCGACCGCTGCTTTCAATGCGGGGGATGTCATCTGGCAGTATCACGCCGTCGAGCCTGCGACATTTCACGGCTTCAACAGCGTCAAGCATATGGACGACGTCAACGGAGACGGTGTTCACGAGGTGCTGGGCGCCAACGAGGATTACCTCGTCTACTGCTGGAACGGGCAGAGTTCCGGCACGGCGGACGTGTTCTGGACCTTCGACACCGGTTGGGATCCGCTGCGGACGGGACCGGTGGAGTATCAACGCGGTATGGTCGCGGCGCCGGACCTGAGCGGGGATCAGATCGGGGATGTCGTGATCGGGACGGGCGGCGGATCGCGCAGCGTCTTCGCTGTTTCGGGTGCAAGCGGACAGCAGCTCTGGTCGTTTGATACTCACCCCTTCGGCGGAGACGGCGGTTGGGTGTATGAGGTCACCTGCGAGGATGACTGGAACGGGGACGGGATCTGGGATGTGCTGGCGGCGGTGGGGGGTGCGGACGGCGCCACGGAACCCAAATCCGTCTTTCTGCTTTCCGGATCGAATGGAGCAATGATCTGGCGTGCCGCACTGGGGCAATCCGTCTATTCGGTGTGCCGACTGGATGATCTCGACGGAGACGATTGGGCGGAAGTGGTCTGCGGGACGTCGTCCAATTCCATCACCTATTATGTCAAGAGGCTGGACGGGAGAACCGGATCCGTCGAATGGGATCATCCGGTGGCGGGTGTCGTGTTTTCGCTGAACCGCATCGAAGATCTGAACAATGACGGTGTCGCCGACGTGGCGGTGGGGGCGTCGTCCGGCGGGGTGTATACGCTTTCCGGAACGAACGGGACCGAGATCTGGCACGTGCCCAGCATGGGGACGAACTATTACATTCAGGTGACGGGCGATCTCAACGGTTCGGGATACGACGATATTCTGGTAACTTCGGTATCCGGCACGCTGTACGCATTGGAGGGTTATACTGGCGCGGTCATCTGGTCGCTGCCGCTGGGTTCCAACGTGCTTGCGATCGCCGCCACGCCGGACGTGACGGGGGATGGCATCCCGGACGCCTGTGCCGGGATTATGAACGGCAGATTCGTCGCCGTATCCGGCGCGAACGGATCCATCCTGTTTGATTACCAGCACGGGAGCAGTTCCAGTTACGCCTTCGATGCGGTCTGGTGGCTGCCGGATATTGATCATTCCGGCGCGGTCGAATTCATCGGCGGGGCGAGGGACGGCTACGCCTACTGCTTCAGCGGCGGGGATCTGGATCACCATCTGACTCTGGCCATTCAACCTCTTCATCCTCCCATCGTGATCCCTGCAGGTGGGGGCAGTTTCCAGTATCAAGGGTTAGTGGCGAACACCGGGACCTCGCCGCTGACGTTTGACTATTGGATTATGTTGACGCTGCCGAACGGATCGTCTTATGGGCCCATCTTTGTGCGGGAGAATATCGGCTTATCCGCGGGATCCGCTATATCGCGCACACTGACGCAGGCTGTCCCGCCCAACGCGCCCGCAGGGGAGTACACATACATAGCCCGGGTAGGGGATTACGGCTTGAATGACATCTGGGCGGAAGACAGTTTCCCGTTCACGAAAGCCGGATTGGATGCGGCGGATTCCGGCGACTGGCTGCTGACGGGGTGGGATGAATCATTGGAGGATGTCGTTGCGAACGCACCTGGAGGATTCGCTCTAAGCGATGCGAACCCCAATCCCTTCAATCCGACGACCCAGATCCACTTTCAGCTTCCGGCGGACGAGTATGTCCAATTGACGGTTTACGATACCGCGGGCAGATGCGTTCTGACGTTGGTGGAAGGCATGCTGGAAGCCGGGTCGCATGCGGTTCTGTTCGACGGATCGGGGCTGGCGTCGGGGATCTACTTTATCCGGTTGGAAAGCGGGGAATTTCAGGGGGTGAAGAAGGCGGTGTTGATGAAGTAGGGGGAAGAAAGACCTCTTCGCAGGAAAAACCACCCCTCTTTCAGTGCACCCAGCAGGAATCGAACCTGCAACCGCCGGATTAAGAGTCCGTTGCTCTACCTAGTTGAGCCATGGGTGCATTTTTTTAATCGTTAATTTAGAACTTATAACTTAAAATCATCAACAGCCAAAGTCAAGGGGAGATTACAAATTCTCACAAAGACAAAGGAGCGCTTCGGCAGCGCTCCTTTGCTTTTCTGGGATTCACCCAATCCGATCACTTCACCAGCATCATTTTGTTGGCAACCGTTTCACCGCCGAAGGTGAGTCGGTAGATGTACATACCGGACGCCAAACGGCTAGCGTCGAACGCCACCTGATGCTGTCCCGCCGGAGTGAAGCCGTTCAGCAGTGTGGCGACTCGTGCGCCGTTGATGTTGTAGACTTCCAGCAGCGCCGCGCCGTCGGACGGGAGCGTGAAGTGGATGGAAGTGGCGGGGTTGAAGGGTTCCGGCGAGTTCCACAAGCTGATCTTCTCCGCTGTGGGTTCTCCCAAATTCACCGCTTGGGTTGTCGGGTTCAGATCCACCCAATCCGTTTCCAGGATGGATTCCCAGCCGGTTCCTTCCAAGCCGGACGCCGAGGCTTTCGTGAACGTGAAGCCGTTCCAGCCGATCACGGAATCCGGCAGAGTCCCGACATACCCGAAGAATTGATATGTGCCGGCCGGAGCGGAAGCCGGCACGAGCTGGGTCAAGGTTGCGCCGCGCGTCGAACCGGCGGGGATGGATACGCTCTTCACCAGCGTCTGGAACGGCTGGTTATTGGGCAGGTAAACCTTCGTCCAGTAGGTGATGTTCAGCGGCGTCGAAGTTTGATTGGTGCCCGCAGCGGCGTACGAGAAGGATCCGCCTGCAGCCGGGATGACGATGGGCGGATTCGTCGGAGTCATATTCAACGCCACGCTCATATTCGCCGCGCTGCGGACGTGGACGACGCCCGTCATAAACGGGTGCGGGGTGCAATGATACGGAAAATCCCCGATGGTGTTGAAAGTATAGCTCCAGGATTGACCCTGTGCGATCGAGCCGGAATCGAAAAGATTGTTATCCGAGGTCACCGTGTGGATCATCATATCGTAGTTGGTCCATTGTACGGTGGAGCCTGTCGGCACGTACAGGTGCTGCGCCGTATAGTCGAAATTCAAGATATCCACCCAGATGGTCGCCGCATTCGCGTTCCAGTTTAAAAAGCCCGCAGCGATGAGCAGCAGTAAGCTTATCTTCTTCATAATCTACCTCAATTGGTTTATGATTCCAGGATACGGCGTTGGAGAATCGGGAGGATCACCGTCCGCGGAATGCGTTTTCTGTTCTATTTAATGAATCGTTTTGAAAACGATGGTTGTCTTGTGTGCTGATATAACGAAAAAGAACATCAATTGTTGGCAGTTTTTTTTAAATATCAAAAGTAATAATTTCACAAATTCACGGAAAAGCGGCATTTCGCGTCGCTGCAGAAAGCTGGGCAATGGCAATCAGTGGGATCGGATCTTGCTTTTAGGCGTTCAATTCTCGTATATTCATCCGTAACTTCGCAAGGAAGAGATCCTATGCAGGATGAAGAGCTGATTCGCGCGGCGCTGGAGAGCAGTGCGCAGACCAAACGGACGATGATCCAGGCATGCAGCCGCGATTTGATCGCGGCGGCGGATCTAATTTCGCAGGCGATGCAATCAGGGGGGAAGCTGCTGCTATGCGGCAACGGCGGTTCCGCCGCCGACTCTCAGCATATTGCGACGGAGTTCGTCGTGCGCCTTTCCGCGCATACCGATCGGGCGGCTTTGCCGGCGCTGGCTTTGACGACGGATACGTCCACTTTGACGGCGGCCGCCAACGACTACGGTTTCGACAGAGTCTTTTCGCGGCAGATTGAAGCGCTGGGCCGCCCGGGGGATGTATTGATCGCCATCAGCACTTCGGGCAGTTCCCGCAATGTCGTTGAGGCGGCGCGCGCAGCGCGCGATCGCGGGATTCCCGTCATCGCTATGCTGGGCGCCGAAAAGCGGGAAATCGGAGAACTGGCGACTCTCTGCATCCAGATTCCAGCGGCGGACAGCCAGCGGGTGCAAGAGGGCCATATCACGGCGGGACATATCCTCGTCCAACTGGTGGAAAACCGCTTGACTGCTGCCGGGAATCATAATAAATAAACCGCAACCATGACCTTCCTCAATTCCGCACTTTCAGCCGGACTCGCCGCGATCGCTGTGCCGCTGCTGATTCATCTGCTCAGCAGACGAAAATACCCGAGGATTGATTTTAGCACTCTGCGTTTTCTGAAGCAGCTGCAGCGGCACCAAATGCGCCGTCTGAAGCTGCGTCAATGGCTATTGTTGCTATTGCGCACTCTGGCGGTGTTTTTCATTGCATTCGCTTTCCTGAGGCCCGCGCTGCGGGAAGACATGGGTTTCGGGACTTTCTCCACGGGCAGGACCGGCATCGCCGTGATCTTAGACGGATCCGCCAGCATGCAGGCGGCAGGCAGCCAGGGGACATGCTTTCAGGCTGCGAAATCATCGGCGGAGCAGATCCTGTCGCTGATGAACAGCGGAGACCGCGCGATGTTGATCCTGGCGCGCGGCGAGCCGGAACGGCTGACGGAAAGTCCGACAGGAGATGCGGAGATTTTGAAGAAACAGCTGGGCAGGGCGGAAGTCTGGGATGGATCCGCAGATCTGGCGGCGGCATGCGAGGATGCCGTGCAAGCTCTTGGCAAGACGGAGGAATTCCGCAGGGAAATCTACATCATCAGCGATTTCAATTCTGCGCCGACGCTGCCCGCACCGCCGGAGGGGTTTCAGCTATTTCTGGTGAAGGTTCATCCTTCATCGCGGGAAAATATTTCTATCACGAAAGTGCGCGTGCTCAGCGAAATCATCGAACCCGGGCAGCCGGTAGATCTGGAGGTGACGCTGGCGAATCACGGCAAGAAAGAGCGGGAAGATCTCTACTACAGTCTGTTCTTGAACGATACGCGTGTCGCTGAGGACGTTGTCTCCATTCAAGCCGGCGCCGAGGTCCATCGGCGTCATTCTGTGCAGCCGGTTGGGGAAGGGCTGCAGCGCGGTGCGGCGCAGCTCGATGAACAGGATGCGCTGATGCTGGACAATCGCGCTTATTTCTGCTTCGCCGTACCGGAAGTCATCCGCGTGTTGCTGGTCGGTGAGCCGCAAGCCACGCGCGAGATCCGTCTGGCGCTTGCGCCTGCGGGGGAGACGGAGGGGTTGTTGAAGGTGCAGTACGTGAGTCGAAATCTGTGGGATACCGCCGATCTATCCCGCTGCGATGTGCTTGTTTTCAGCGATCCGCCCGATTTCACAGGGGCTCAAGCGGCACGGATTGAAAGCTTCGTCCGGAGCGGAGGAGGATTGCTGCTCTTTCCAGGGTCTAAGATGAACATTTCCGTCATCAATCGCGATTTACTGGTGCGCCTGGGAACTCCGCGATGGGGGGAGTTGATCGGCGCTGTCGGTGCCGGCGATGCCTTTCTGCAGTGGCGGCAGCCCGATCTGCAGAGCCCGCTGTTCGCGGGGATTCTGCGCTCGGGCGGTGCGCCTTCGTCGCCTCGGTTTTTCCGTTCGGTGCGGATCTTCGGCGAGAATTCGACCATCCCGCTGCAACTTTCCAACGGGGCGCCGTTTCTCAGTGTATCGGAAGTGGGGCGGGGTCGAGTTCTGCTGGTCGCGTCGTCGCCGCAGGCGGAATGGTCTGATTGGGCGCGGCGCGGCATTTTCGCTCCGCTGATGCATCGCTTGGTTCTGATCTCGACTCGATCCGGCGCAGAGCGCTGCCGGATGCTTCAAGTCGGCGATGCGCTCGAATTTCACGCCGGATCCATAGGAAGCGAGACTTCTCCGGCCGGCACAGAAGTTGCGGTTCTCGTCACGCCGGATCGACAGGAGATCAAGCTGCCGCCGCAAGCGAGCGGGCAGGCCGTCCTGTATCGGCTGCAAGAAGTGCAACCGTCTGGGATTTTCCAATTCCGGACCGGCAACGTTTCAGCGGTTGCCGCGGTCAATGTGCCCTCCGAAGAATCGAACCTTACGGAAATAAATCCGGCTCAGGTGTATGGGGAATGGAAAGCCGCAGGGGCGGTCTTCACGGATGAAGAGCGATTGGTGCAGGATGTGCGCGCATCCCGTTATGGGAAGGAATTGTGGAAATCCGCCTTGATAGCGGGGTTGATCGTATTGGTTGCAGAAACCGCGCTCGGCGCGTCCCGATGGCTGCCGAGCCCGAAAAGCGGCGAAAAAGATAAAGATAGTGATATGATTCACATATAAAAGAGAACGCTTAAACGCTTGATTATTTCGATGAATATGGCCATCATTGTGAAGAATTTTCCGGCAGGTGAATATAATTCCGACCCATTTTTACTTGCAATTTTAGTAAATATTTATTAAATTTCAGCTTTCACTTTTTTCCCATCGGTTCCATCCGCCGCTTATGCTGTTCAAATCGAAACCTCTGAAGAGTTTCCAGCGCGCTCTGGGTCAACACAAAGTGCTGGTTTCCGAAGAAGATCGGATCACATACTCCTACGATACTACTTCACAACGAGTCATACCGCAAGTGGTTGTTCTGGCGGAGTCCACGGAAGATGTCGTCGCGACGGTGCGCTTCGCTATTGATGAGGGATATTCGCTGACGCCGCGCGGCGCTGGTACCGGCATGTCCGGCGGTTCCGTTCCTTTAAATGGCGGGATCGTCATCTGCACTGAGCGGATGAACCTGATTTACGAATTGGACGAGGGAAAGCGTACTATATTTGTTGGACCGGGGGTAACCACTGCGCAGGTGCAGGACGCGGCCGCCGGGCGGGGGTTGTTTTATCCTCCGGATCCTTCCAGTCACAAGGTCAGCACCATCGGCGGCAACGTGGCGGAAAACGCCGGGGGATTGCGCTGCGTGAAATACGGGACGACCAAACACTACGTCTTAGGGCTGGAATTTGTTTCCAGCCGCGGGGAAGTGTTCAAGACGGGCGCGCTAAGCGCGGAAGCGCTGCCCTACGATCTTACGCCGCTGCTGGTCGGATCCGAGGGTACGCTGGGGATCATCACCGCAGTCCTGCTGCGGTTGATCGAGGCGCCGCAATCCCGCGGCACACTTCGTATTATTTTTTCATCTCTGGAAGACGCCGCAGGAGCTTCGTCTGAAATTATGGCGGCGGGAGTTACTCCGTCGGTGTCCGAACTGATGGATAAGCTAGTTTTGGACGCCGTCACCGCTTACACCGGCATCAAGCTACCATCCGCCACGCAGGCGTTGCTGTTGATCGAAGTGGACGGAGATCGGGAGGAGGTGCAAGCCGCGATGGCGAAGGTGGAGAACATCAGCCGGCGCCGCGGCGCGCTGGAAGTGCGCTCGACGCAGGATCCGAAGGAGGCGGAAAAGCTGTGGAAACTGCGCCGTTCGGTATCGCCTTCCCTGGCGCGTTTGTCCCGCGGCAAGCTGAATGAGGATGTCTCGGTGCCGCGTTCCAGGCTGCCTGATCTGATCGCAGCCGCCGGGCGGATTTCGAAACGCTATAATCTGCCGATCCCCTGCTTCGGGCATGCCGGCGACGGCAACATTCACCTGAATGTGATGTACGATCCGGACGACACGCTCCAATACAAGCGCGCCTTGCAAGCGGTGGAGGAAATCTTCAAAGAGACGGTGGAGCTGGGCGGATCCATCAGCGGGGAACACGGCATCGGTTCGGTGAAAAAGAATTATATGCGCCTGCAGATGAGTTCCTCAGAGCTGGATATACTCCGTCACATCAAGGATGCCTTTGATCCCGATGGGCTCTTCAACCCCGGGAAGATCATACCGGATTAAATCCGTTCAACTCGAACCTGTGGAATTACCGATATACCATTTTCGTTAAGGAACCTATGTTTGAAGGACTCTATGTCGCTCTCGTAACTCCGTTCCGCGAAGACCGCGTCCATGTGCCCGTTCTGAAGAAGCTGATAGTGGATCTGATGGGCAAAGGGGTGGATGGTCTGGTGCCGTTGGGGACGACCGGCGAAGTCTCCGTGCTGAAGCCGGCGGAACGGGATGAAGTGATCGCAGCCACGGTCGAAGCCGCAGCGGGCAGGATTCCTGTTGTGGTGGGGGCGGGAACGAATGATACCGCTGTCAGCATCGAGAGGGTGAAGCGCGCGGCGGAATTAGGGGCTTCCGGCGCTCTGGTGATCTGCCCCTATTACAACCGCCCTTCGCAGGAAGGCTTGTTCCGCCATTTCACGGCGATCGCCGAAGCATCGCCGATCCCTTTGATCCTGTACAACATCCCCGGCAGGACATCCGTCAACCTGCTCCCCCAAACCCTCGCGAGAATCTGCGAGCACCCCAACATCGTCGGCATTAAGGAGGCATCCGGGAATCTCGATCAAATCAGCGAAATTTTAGTGCGGTGCGGTCGGCATCTGACGGTGCTGGCGGGCGACGATTCCTTGCTGTTGCCGGTGCTGGCGTGCGGGGGGCGCGGAGCTATTTCTGCGGCGGCGAACGTCGTGCCGGCGCAGATGAAGGAGATCATGAAATACTATTTTGCCGGCAGAGTCTTGGAAGCGGCTCAGATGCACCTCGCTCTCTGGCCGCTCTTGAAGACGCTATTCATCGAGACGAATCCGGCGGCGATCAAAGAGGCGCTGGGGATGATGGGGTATGACGTCGGTTCCGTCCGGCTGCCCTTGGCTCCGCTTCAGGATGAAAACCGGCGCACACTCGCCGAGGAGTTGAGAAAACATGGCATCCTCTCCGCATAAAAGCGCCAAGATCTACATCGGGCTGTGCGGCGCCGCCGGCAGGATGGGGATCGAAGTATTCCGGGCCGCCGCTCTATCCGCGGATATTCACATTCTGCGGGCTTATGAAATTCCGGGGCATCGCGCACTGGGGACGAAGGTCGGGGATGCGGTCATCGAACCGGATGATGCGGCTTCCTTTTTGGAGGGGTGCGAAGCGCTGGTGGATTTTTCCGCGCCGGCGGCGTCGGTGATCCCTCATCTGCAGAAGGCGGCGGAGCGGAAGGTGCCCGCGGTTGTCGGGACCACCGGATTCGGTTCTGAAGATCGCGGCCGAATGGAAGAGCTGGCGCGGGAGATTCCGATTCTCTATTCCGCGAATATGTCGTTGGGAGTCAACTTGTTAATCGCGTTGGCTCAGCAGGTGCAGGAATTGCTGAAGGGTGTTTTCGATGTGGATATCGTCGAGATGCACCATCGCTCCAAGAAAGACGCGCCATCCGGCACGGCGTTGATGATCGAGCAGCAGCTTCGCCTGGTGGATCCGAATCTTTCGGTGACGCACCATTCCATTCGAGCTGGCGACATCGTCGGCGAGCACACCGTTCTGTTCACCGGCATCGGGGAACGCCTGGAGTTGACGCACCGCGCCGGTTCCCGCGAAGCGTTCGCTCGCGGAGTGTTGACCGCGGTTCGCTTCATCGTGCGCCAGCCGCCGGGTTTTTACGATATGCGCAAGGTATTGGGGATCTGAACCGTGCCCATCGTTGTGTTGAAATACGGCGGTAAATCTGTAGCGACCACCGCGAATCTGAAGGAGATCGCTAGGCAGATCATCCGCACCAAGTCCACCGGGGAGGATCCAGTGGTGGTCGTGTCCGCGATGGGCGATACCACGGACCGATTTCTGCAGATGGCCTATGAGATCACGGACCATCCCCGCGCCAGAGAGCTGGATATGTTGTTATCCGTGGGCGAGCGCATTTCGATCGCGCTGCTGGCTCTGGCGATCAACGCGGAAGGACCCTACGAAGCCGTATCCCTGACCGGATCTCAGGTGGGCATCATCACCGATACCAATCACACGCAGGCGAAAATTCTCGAGGTCCGCTGCGGCAGAATTCATCAGGTGCTGCAGAAGGGGCAGATTCCCATTGTAGCCGGTTTCCAGGGGGTTTCCACGGAGAAAGAGATCACGACGCTGGGACGGGGCGGATCGGACACGACCGCCGTAGCACTGGCGGCGGCTCTGGGTGCCGTTCAATGCCGCATTATGAAGGATGTCGCTGGGGTGTTCACGGCGGATCCGCATCAGATTCCGACGGCGCGCGTGATTGACCGGCTTAGCTACGATCAGATGCTCGAATTTTCCGCCACCGGTTCGAAGGTGCTCGCATCCGACGCCGTGGCGCTGGCGCGGAAGCATAATGTGGAGGTGGCGGTCGGTCAAAGCGCATCGGGAGCGATCGGCACGATCGTCACATCCGGGGATTTCATGAGCGCCGGGGTGCGTGGGATTGTGGCTCTGCGGCGTTTGACTGCGCTGCGTTTCAAACAGGCGGGGGAACTTTCCGCGGTATTACGCGACCTTCACGCCGAACGCATTCCCATTCGGGGGCTGCACGGGGACGCCAGCCACCCAGTGCTGCTGATCGACAGCGGCAGCGCGGGATGGAAAAAGTTCCGGGGGGCGCAGCATCACCCGCAGAGGATTCAAAGACATAAGATGCTTTATGCGCGTCTGTCAGTGATCGGTTCGGGACTGGAGCCCGGGGGGAGGTTGTTCGACCGTCTTCTGACCATCGTGGAATCTCGCGGCAGCAGTCCCCGCTGGTTTTGTTGCAGCCCGATGCGCGTTTCATTTTGCGTGCCGGATGGTGAGGCTCAGGAGCTGCTCCAGAGATTGCACGAAGGTTTGATTAATCGGGATAATGCGGACTGAACTATGTCGTTTCCTCGTGGCGGATCGGGATATTTTTCGGGATCCAAGTTTTTTTCGTCACGAAAACGACCGGCGCGAAAAATCGCCGCTTTCGTCCTCGTCATAGTTGCCATCGGTTGCGCTACGACGTCCAAACGCGAGGTTCAAATGCCGAAAACCAAGACTCATTCATTCGCGGACAGCAGCATGGAAAATCTGGAAGCCGCAGTACCCAAGATCGTGGTGAAACAGTATGCATCCGAACCCGTCATCCGGATCGGATTCATGGAGGGGTATGAGAAGATAGACTTTCGCGTATCCGGTCCCTTCCATCTCGCGGATCTGGAAGACGATCCGATCTTCAGCGGTGTGACGTCGCGTTTGAAGTGGCGCTCGCTGGTGGAGGGCGCTCATGGAGCCACGTTTATTTACAGCGTGCTGGTAACAGCGTGCCGAGAAGAATCGGAAGCACTGCAGTTAGTTGAGAAACTGCGCCGTCTCTATCCACAGGTTCGCATGCAGCGATTGGGCGGGCAGCTCGTCATCGCGGGCAAGCTGATCAACGATAATACCAAGTACCGTATCCTGGCGGGCGCTTTTGAGACCGAGACGGAAGCGAAGAAGCTGATGCAGAAGTTCAGTGAGGAATATGCCCCGAGAATCATCCGCGAGAAAGTAAAGGATCCCACAGGAAAGCTCGAGGTGTATGATGCGGAATACGACTATTCCGTGAAAGTGGCGAACGGCTTTCGGATTGTTCCACTTTCGGATGAGACCACCATCACGCTCTACGGAGTGAGGGTCGGCTCCGGTTTCCAGTGGGAGTCGCTGGCGGATCGCACCTACAAGGGCATCATCGAAATCCGAGTGGGGAACGATGCGCGTTTGTGCGCCGTTTCGGAGATCTCCCTCGATCATTATTTGAAAGGCGTCGTTCCGGCGGAAATGCCGGCGGGGTATCCGGTCGAGGCGCTGAAGGCGCAAGCGGTAGCCGCCCGCAGCCACGTCTTGGCGAAATTGGGAACTCGTCATTTGAATGAGCCTTACGACTTCTGCGCCAATGTGCACTGCCAGGTTTATTCCGGGATTACGAGCGAGGCTCAGAGCACGAACGAAGCGGTATCCGCCACCAGCGGGGAGGCGTTGTATTACGAAGACCGCATCTGCGACGCGGTTTATTCCGCCGTATGCGGTGGGCACACCGAACACAAGCGCAACGTCTGGAATCCGCCGGACGAGCCGTACCTGCAGGGGATCTACGACAACATCGGCAAGAAGAAAGGTTCTCAGAAGCACTATAATCTCACCCGCGAAAAGGACGTGCGCAAGTGGATTGACGAACGGCCCGACGTCTTCTGCAGCCTGAATCGGGAGAATCTGCCGCCGATTCTGGCGTACAGCAAGAAATACTTCCGCTGGGAAGTGAGTTATTCCCGCAAGGAGCTGGAGGAGATCATCAAGAAGCGCACGGGGGAGGACATTGGAATCCTGTACGACATCATTCCATTGCAGCGGGGAGTCTCCGGCAGGCTGATGGAGGTGGAGATCCTGGGCAGCCGTAAGAACATCCGGATCAAGAAAGAGCTGAATATCCGGCGCGCACTTTCGCCGACCTACCTGCGCAGCGCCTGCTTCACGATTGATATTGAGATGGGAGAGATGGGGATGCCTCTGGCGTTTCACTTCAAGGGAGCCGGCTGGGGGCATGGCGTCGGGATGTGCCAGATCGGCGCGGCGGTGATGGCTCTGGACGGCTATGATTACAAGGAGATTCTGAATCATTACTATTCCGGGGTTGAAATCAAGAATGTGTACGGTGAGATCCGGTGATTCGATCTGAAGCCTGTTTTGAACTGCAGAGGGGTCTCGACTACATCGCGGGTCTGCTGCCGACGCCGTCGCGCTTAAAGATAGATGAGGAGGATCTGCAGGGGGTCAGCCTTCGTCCGCCGATGGATGTAGTCAGCGTTTCTCTGCTGGAGATTCTGATCCTGAGCAAAAGAATGCGGCGCGTCCTCGAGATCGGAACTTCCATCGGAAGGACGTGCTGTCGTCTGGGGACGGTTCTGCGGGGGACCGGCGGGAAGATGGTCACGGTGGAAATTGATCCTCAGATCGCCGCCGTCGCGCGGGAAAACGTCCGTTCCGCCGGATTGCAGGATGTCGTTCAGGTCATCTGCGGCGACGCCGCGGAAGTGGTTTTCGAATTGGAGGGATGCTTCGATTTGATCCTGCAAGACGGCGATAAGGATCTCTATACACCTCTGCTCGATCGCTTGGTGGAACTCTTAGAACACGGCGGCATCTTGATCACGGACGACGTGCTTTTCCCGGTCGTGGATCTGCCGGCGACGGCGGAGCGCTTGCGGGAATTCGTTGATTCCTATAATCAGGGGCTGCGCAGTCGAAGCGATCTGCAGACGGTCTGGCTGCCGATGGGGTACGGGATATCCCTCAGTGTAAAGAGGTAAATCGTTATGACAGACCCAAACCGATCTTCGCAGCTCTTCTGGGGGCTTTTTTCTCTGGCTCTGGCGATCGTCGTCGCATCGGTGGTGGGGGCGGGCGCCGTGAAGAAGATCAAGCTGGCGAACGACGCCATCACCGTGACCGGATCCGCCCGGAAGTCCGTCCGTTCGGATTACATCGTCTGGCAGGGGGCGGTCAGCAGTCAGAAGCCCAGTCTTCAGGAAGCGTATCGGGACGTCAGCCGTTATGCTGACCGACTGAGGGGGTATTTCCGGGCGAATCAGGTGCCGGACAGTTCCGTTAGTTTCAGACCCGTGCAGACCATGACCGTGATGGAATATACGTCGGACGGGAGGATGACCGGGCGCATTTCCGCGTATCAGTTGCGGCAGCCGTTCGAAATCCGCAGCGATCAGGTGGATGCGATCACGGAATTGTCCGGTAAGGCGGCTGAATTGATCAACGAAGGGATTATGCTCGAGTCTTTTTCGCCGCAGTATCTTTACACGCGGCTGTCCGAAGTGCGCAGCGAAATCCTGGCGGAAGCCGCTCTGGACGCAAAGCGCCGGGCGGAGAGCATCGCCGGCAGCGTGGGCAGCCGGGTCGGAGCGATCCGC
>CAZUTK010000052.1:0-15798 GCA_964623265.1 uncultured bacterium
CCGGCTTTCTCCATGCGCGCTATCAAAGACAATGGAAAGGGTCCCGCGCCGCGATTCTGGCGGTCTTCGGGTTTCTTATGGTGCTGCTCTCCTTCTTCGGCAATTATTTCTTCGGCGGCCAGCACGCTTACGCTTAAAACAGGGGATGGGTAGCTTCCATGCGGTGGTTACAAATCAGTTTCATCGTTCTGCTGGCGGCGCTTTTATCGCCTCTGCCGGCGGCGAGCCAGGGCTTCGGAAAGAACAAGGTGCAGTATTTCAACCAGCGCTGGAGCTACATTCAAAGCGAACACTTCGACGTCTTCTTCTACGAAGGCGGGTACACCATCGCCGAATTCGTGGCGACGACCGCCGAACAAGCCTACCGGGAGATCTCCCGCTCCTTCAAATACAATCTGCGCGACCGAGTCACCATCATCACCTATCAGTCGCACAACGACTTTCAGGGCACCAACGTCACCTTCGAGATGCCGGAGGAAGGGGTCGGCGGGTTCACCGAGTTCTTTAAGAACCGCATCGTCATTCCCTATGAAGGATCCTACGAACAATTGCGCCACGTGACGCACCATGAATTGGTGCACGCGGTGATGCTGGAGATGATCTACGGCGGCGGATTGGGATCCATTTTAGCGGCGCTCTCGCGCATGCCGATGCCGGACTGGTTCGTCGAAGGGCTTCCCGAATACGAATCCCGCCATGGATGGGATACAGATTCGGATTTCTTTATGCGGGATGCGACCATCAACGGATATCTCCCGCCCATCAATCAGCTGTACGGCTTCCTGGCGTATAAGGGCGGACAGTCGGTGCTCTATTTCATCTCGCAGCGCTACGGCGAAGAGAAGATCGCCGAGCTGTTGAACAAAATCAAGACCGCCCGGGACGTGGAACGCGGCTTCAAGCTGGCTTTAGGGCTGGATTTCGAAGAGTTGAGCAAACGCTGGCAGCAATGGCTGAAGAAGACTTACTGGCCCACCGTCGCCAACCTGCAGGATCCCGAAGAGATCGCCAAGCGGATGACCGATCACAAGAAGAAGGGCAACTTCGTCAATAACTCGCCAGCGCTGTCGCCGCAGGGGGATCAGATCGCCTTCCTCTCCGACCGAAGCGACTATTTCGATATCTACTTGATGTCGGTCGTGGATGGAAAGATCAAGAAGAAGCTGCTCTCGGGACAGACCAGCGCCAAATTTGAAGAACTGCACTGGCTGCGGCCCGGTCTATCCTGGTCGCCGGACAGCAGATATCTCGCCTTCGCGGCGAAAGCCGGCGAGTTGGACGCCTTGCACATCCTCGACGTGGAGAAAGCGAAAGTAGTGCGCACTCTGAAATTCGATCTGGATGGAATTTTCTCGCCCTTCTTCTCGCCGGACGGGAGCCGAATCTGCTTCGTCGGCTTGAAAGACGGCCGGTCGGACATCTACATCGTGCGCTTGAGCGATGCGGATCTGACCAAGGTCACGGATGACATCTTCAGCGACCTCGATCCGGTTTGGTCGCCGGACGGCAGATATATTGCGTTCACCAGCGACCGCGGAGATTATCTTCAGGCGCCGCCGCCTGAATTCCGCATGGCGGATTTCGATTATCACCAAACGGATATCTACCTGGCGGATTTAGAAAACGGCGGACTGCAGCGCGTGACGGATTGGCCCTCGAACGAACGCACCCCGGAGTGGACGTCCCAAAATCACACCCTCTCCTTCATCAGCGACCGGGACGGAGTCTATAACCTGTATATCCGCGAACTGGATTCCGGCGATACCTATGCCATTACGAATCTGCTGACCGGATGCTTCCAGCCGACTTGGTCATCCAAGGGAACACTGGCGTTCTCCTCGTTTTTCGATGCGGGTTACGATATCTTCTATATGCGCGATCCCTTCAATCCCTCCCTGCGCCGCGACGCGGGAGAAATCGCCGCGCCTCTTCCCCCTGTCAAGCCGATCCCGCCGCCGGCGATTCCGCTTCCCGAGACCGATGAGGATCTGCTCGGGGAGACTTCGCCGAGCGGTTCCGGCGGGAGGATCATCTTCGATGACCGCTATCGAGATATGGAACCCAGAGAGAATGTTTTCCTGGATTCCACGGAATATCTGACAGATGAAGGCGGATACAAAATCAACCGGTATAAGGTGAAATTTTCGCCGGACATCGTCTACGCCGCCGCCGCCTATTCGACGTTTTTCGGTCTGCAGGCGATGGGACAGATCCTCTTCAGCGATGTCCTGGGCGATCACCAGATTTTCCTCGGACTGGATCTTTACTCCAGCCTGGAAAATTCCAATGTGCAATTTATCTATCTGCATCTGCCCAAACGTCTGGATTACGGCATCGGACTGCATCACAACGTCTATTTTTTCTATCTGCACGACAAAGCCACGGACACGTATGAGTATTTCCGCGACCGGAACTACGGCTTGAGTTTTTACGCCGCCTATCCGTTTTCCAGATTCACTCGAATTGAAGGAACTCTGGATCTGACCGGCATTGATCGGGAAAGCTATGATTTCATCTACGATCGGTACAGTTATCTGGAAAAGCGGCGCATCGTGATGCCCGGCTTAGCCTATGTTCACGATACGATCCTCTGGGGTTCGGTCGGTCCCATCAACGGATCCAGGTACCGACTCGCCGCGTACGCCAGCCCCGATCTGGAAGATTACGTCTCTCTTTCCGGTTCGCCCGGTTGGGGGTTGGATTTCCAGGCATTCACGCTGGACGCCCGGCGTTATATCAAGATTTCCGAGGGTTATACTTTAGCCGTGCGCGGGACGGCGGGGTTCTCCGAGGGGAAAGATCCGATCCGCTTCTTCGTCGGCGGGGAATCCAACTGGATCAACCGCCGCTATCAGGGCGAAATCGAGGGGGATATCAAGGATGTGTATTACTCCACATTCGTGACCCCCTTCCGCGGCGGGGATTACTACGAGACATCCGGGACGCGTTTCGCGATGGCGAATATCGAATTCCGCTATCCTCTGATCCGCTATCTGGCGCTGGGCTGGCCTCTCCCCATCGCACTGCGCAACATCCGCGGAGCGCTGTTCCTCGACACGGCGGGAGCCTGGTACGACGACCGATTCCGCGGAACCACCCTGTCGCAGAGCGGCGACGTCATGCTTCAGGATTTGATGATGGGCTACGGGCTGGGCGCCCGCGTCAATCTGGGTGTCCTGCTGCTGCGCTGGGATGTCGCCTGGCGCACTTATTGGAACAGGACGGACAAACCCCGTTATTACTTCGCATTGGGCGCAGAGTTCTGAATGATTCTTCGCGGCGATCCGAACGGGCTGGATCCGACTGCGAATCTACTATCCGACCATACCTATGCGGCAAATCTTCGTCCGCTTCGGTCACATCATCCTCCGATCTTTCGAAGAAGCCGGAGCCATCTTTCTGCTTCTGGGTCAAATCCTGTTCTTCTCCCCCCGGATTATCCGCGACCGCAAACTCTTCTTCGAACAGACTATCGTCATCGGCTACAACTCATTGCCGATCGTCCTGATGGTAGGGGCGTTCACGGGTGCCGTCTCCGCCTGGCAGACGAACTACCAGATTGAAGGATACGTGCCCATCCGCTTCCTCGGCTTGGCGACTTTCAAGGCAGTGGTGATTGAATTGGGACCAGTGCTGACAGCGCTCATCCTCGCAGGGCGGGTCGGCGCCAGCATCGCCGCGGAAATCGGCACGATGAAGGTTACCGAACAGATAGACGCGCTGGAATCTCTGGCGATCAATTCGGTCCGATATCTGGCGGTGCCGCGCTTCTTCGCCTGCGTCACGATGATGCCGATTCTCGTGGTTTTCGCCAATTTCATCGCCGTCATGGGCGCCTTTCTCGTCGCTAACCTCTTTTTGGCGATCCCCTCGGCGGTATTCTTCAGCGAAATTCCCCGTTTCTTCCGCGTCTACGACGTCATCGCCGGCCTGATCAAGGCGACCATCTTCGGCGCCATCATTTCCCTGATCGGCTGCCACATCGGATTTGGAACCGTCGGCGGAGCCGAAGGGGTGGGGCGATCCACCATCCGTTCTTTCGTGCTCTCGGCGATGCTCATCCTGGTTTTCGACTATATTCTGGCGATCATCTTCTTCTAAGACGACCGTGATTGAGATCAAAGACCTCGTAAAATCCTTCGGCGATAAGCCGGTTTTGCGCGGCGTGAACCTCACCATTCAAACCGGAGAATCCGTGGTGATCATCGGCAGGTCTGGCTGCGGCAAGAGTGTGCTGCTGAAGCTGATGATCGGATTGATGCCCCCCGATTCCGGTCAGATTCTGATTGACGGCGAGGATATCGTCTCCATGGACGACGCGAAACTATATCGCACCCGAAGTAAATTCGGCGTCCTGTTTCAAGGCGCCGCTCTGTTCGATTCCATGACCGTGTACGAAAACGTGGCTCTGGCGCTGCACGAACACACATCGCTGCCGGAAGAAGAGATCGTCAGGATCGTGACCGAGAAGTTGAATATGGTAGGTCTGCCGGATATTCTGGAATTGAAGCCGGCGGAGTTATCAGGCGGGATGAAGAAACGGGTGGGGCTGGCGCGCGCCATCGCCATGAATCCCCGATACGTACTGTACGACGAACCTACGACCGGATTGGACCCCATCAACGCGGACGTCATCAACAACCTGATCGTGCTTCTGAATCAGCAGTTAGACGTAACCACGATTGCCGTGACTCACGATATGGTGTCGGCGTATAAGATCGCCGACAGGATCGTCATGCTGCACCGCGGAGTCGTGATTTTCGAAGGGACGCCGGAAGAAACCAGAAATACCACGGATGAAGTCGTGCGCCAGTTCATCGAAGGAAAAGCGGACGGTCCCATCAAGCAGGTCATCGCGCCGTATTCCCCCCGAGAATGGTGGCGCGGCAAAGTCTTCTAATTCAATGCGATCCGGACGAATAAAACGCCGGAATCACCCTTTGTGTTACTTCGGAAATTCCGTGATGCCGTAGCCTTCCCAGACCTGTTCCGGCACTCGATAGACGATTTTTCTGCCGGCTTTATCGGGCATCAGCGCCGTGCTGACGGCTTCCACCATCATAACCCGATCCCCATCCGTGTAATAGGTGAACACCCACTCGCGCTCGAGATCGGGCATAATGGAGAGATAATGCGCATCGCGCAGGGAAGCCATCCCCTTCGGGAAAAAGCCCTTGTCTTCATGATACTTCTCCAGCGCTCCGACGATGTCCGTCATCGTCGCCTGCACTCTCTGACTGCGAAGAATGACCGACGGATCGCCTTTTTTGCTCCCCGCGCAACCGAAAACCAGCAAAACTCCCAGCACGACTGTCAGGCAAAAAAGAGATTGTACCTTTTTCATCAGGATTCCTCTCGATCAACTTGCTTTATACCACATCGTAGTTTATGGCGCAAATTTCTTGCGGGATGCCGCCGCCCGCCGACGCAGCGCCCAACGTGCCAGCGGCGCAAGAAGATGAAATGCGTAGACCAGATATCCCCGCCGCCGCGGCACATAGGTGATCAAACGATTCTTTCGGATGGCATCCAGAATCGCGCTGGAAACCTGCTGCGGGGAGGCTTTTCTGCCCGCAATCCGTCCCTTCCATATTCCGGCGGAAAAAAATTCGGTTTCGACCGGACCCGGCGCCACCAGGTGAATCGTCACCCCGCTTCCGGCGATTTCGTAAGAAACCGCTTCCGTCAACGCGCAGAGGGCGAATTTCGCGGCGCAGTAAGCCGCTAGATCCGGCACCGCCACCCGACCGGCGGTGGAAGCGATGTTGACGATCGCTCCGGAACCCCGAGTGATCATCCCCGGGAGGAAGGCGGACATCAACTGAGCCGGCGCCTGATAATTCACTTCCATCATTCGAGCGACTTCGGCGGGGGTCTCTTCAAGAAAAGGGCGGGAGTTGCCGTAGCCGGCGTTGTTGATCAGAATATCAGGGATCTCGTTTCTCCCGAGCAGGTCGGCGATCAACCGATCCCGCGCCCAGCGATCGGAAAGGTCACAGGGAATAAACCGCGCGTCACCACCTGCGCTTCGGATCTGCTCGGCGATCGCTGCCAATCTTTCCGCGCGGCGCGCCGCCAGAATCAGCGTGGAACCCCGTTTTCCGAAATCCAGCGCAGCCGCCGCCCCGATTCCGGAAGAAGCTCCGGTGATGAGAACGAGTTTCCCGGCGAAAGAAAACATAATCACAATGATTCTGACACGGGGTTACTTGCCGACCCAGGGACCGATGCCGGAAAAAGTTGCTTTCAATGCCGCAGAACGATTGGCGTGTTCCGCCGCCAGAAGCGGATTGACCCCCAAGGCGAGGTTGTAGATGAACGAGGCGGAAAATACGTCTCCACAGCCAGTGGTATCCACCACCGTCTGAAGCGGAAACGGGGGAATTTCCTTCTTCAAAATGCCTTGCTCATCGGAGTGGAAATAATATGTTCCGGCTGCCCCCCGGGTCACGATTACGCCGCGCGTCCCGTGCTCCAGAAGCCAATCCGCCACTTCGACGATTCCCGAAAAGCCCGCTTGATTTCGCCCCGTCAGGCTGACGGTTTCATTCCAGGCGAGCTGGACATAATCCACGCCTTCCAGCCACTCCTGCCAGTCGGCGAGATTGCGCAGGCGCCGGCGCCCTTTGGAATCCGGATCGCTCAGCGTCAGGCTGTGCACATCCACCAGCATAGTGCGTTTGAACTCATCTCGAATCCGGCGAAAGGTCTCTTTCGTGACATCTCGACCGGAAGTGAAATTGACCAGAAGATAATCCAGACGCGTTAAATGCGGTTGGACGACTTCAAACGGCAACGGCGGCATCGCAAGTTCCGCCGTCTCTTCTTTATCATCCTGAGTGATTATTTTCAGGGTCACACGATTCTGCCGCCCGGGAAATATTTGTAAAGCGTCCAGCCGCACGTTGGGAAACCGCGTGAAGAGCTGTCTGAATTCTTCGCAGGATTCTTCACCGACGGCGCAGATGGGCAGAACCTCGCCTTTATCCTGCAGGTAATGCGCCAGTGTCAGGATGCTGTAAACAATCCCGCCCCAACTGGAGTTCTTCCTGCGATCTGGAAAAATCAGAGTATCCCGATTCGGCGTTCCGATGATTCCTATTTCCATACGCCCCTCACCCTTAGGCGATTCCAGCGGCTTGATAGGGCACTGAAGTCTTACTGCGGTCGGTGGATACCGAGTGTCAGGTCAGATGGTTGTGGATACAATACGAATAAACAGAAGAAATGTTAATTCAGCAGATTTTTCTTCGTTTCGAAGAATTGCGATCCCACCGGATCGTATTCCAATTCCTTTGCAGAGGTTCCCGGCATGGAGCGGTCGGCGACTTGCATAGAGCGATGTCCCAATCGTTCGATCTGACGCCGATTGAAGCTGCGATCCGCCGACCATGCGCAGCCGGACGCGGACGCCAGCCAACCGAGTCCTCCTGCCACGAGCGAAGCAATAGAATTTCCGCCGAACCAATGCAGGATGAAAGGCGGGATCAACATCCCCGTGACGAAGAGAGCTGACCAGAGAACGCTGTTCCCGTACATTCTGCGCCGAAAGTACCAATACGGACCTGTGAAAAATGCTTCCAGGTTAAAGCCGGGCTTCACCAGGCGATCCAGCAGATCATCCGCACGACACTCCGTCCGCCTTTCGTAGATCGGCGTTGAATCCTGCTGAAATTCTCGAATTTCAGAGATAGGAAGCCACTCGGACACATCACCGTTCTGGACGAACAACGCATCGGTAGGACGGATTTTACCGCTCTTCAATTTCCGAATGAAATCGGACGGCGTTTTCAGCAGGAAGAGGACGTTGCCCCGCCTGACGAAAATAGGAGACATATGCGTGATGGACGATTTGAAACGTAATTTGCACGCTCCCAAACTGCTCGCAGAAGATGATACTCCGGGTCGAATATACACGGCCCGCAGGAATTATGCAAGAGGAAAATGAGGCTTTCAGAGGCTTTCCGGATTCCAAGTGGAATCCAGCATGATGGAAAAAGAGATCGGAGGACTACTGAATTGAGGAATTAATCCTGGCGCCTTTCGCGTTGTCTGCGTTCCACATGCATGCGTCGGTCTGCGATGGTCTCCAGCAGTCTTTGTTGTAATTTCATAGTTTCGGGAGTGTGATCGCGGCGTTCGCCGATGCGGCGTTCGCCTTCTCGGCGATCTATGAAAACTTTTCCCATAAACTGCACCTCAGGTTACGAGATACATCGGTGCCGACGAGACTTCTCTTTATCTGAAGGTAAGGATTTTTTTTTGCGAAGTCAAGCAAAAAGTCAAAATCCTGCCGGTTGAATCGGTTAGGAAGAAACTTTACAGGTCAGCGACCGCGGCGCGAAGTACGGTTTCGGCTTTCCGACTTATCCTAAATATGACCGGAGAAATTTCGCTCGGCTGGTGTGTCGCAGCCTTCGAATGGCTTTCTCCTTTATCTGCCGGACTCGTTCGCGCGTCAGATTGAACTTTTCGCCTATTTCCTCCAGCGTCAGAGGATGCTCGCGATTCAAACCGAAGTATAAGCGCACAACTTCCGCCTCCCGGCGGGAAAGCGTCTCCAGCGCCCGCTCGACTTCCTTGCGTAACGACTCTTCCATCAGCCCGTGGTCCGGTGAAGGAGCGCGATCGTTGTGAATAATGTCCAGCAGACGGTTATCCTCTCCTTGGCTGAACGGCGCGTCCATGGAAAGATGCCTGCCGGACATCTTTAACGTATCCGTCACTTCAAAGGCGGTCATATCCAGTTGCTCGGCGATCTCCTCGGGAGAGGGCTCGCGTTCAAACTCCTGCTCCAGATTGCTGTACGCTTTGCCGATCTTATTCAGCGCTCCGACGCGGTTCAGCGGCAGGCGGACGACACGGGACTGTTCCGCCAGCGCCTGCAGGATGGATTGTCGGATCCACCAGACGGCATAGCTGATGAATTTGAATCCGCGCGTCTCGTCGAAGCGCTTGGCGGCTTTAATTAAACCCAGATTTCCTTCGTTGATCAAATCCCCCAGGGATAAGCCCTGATTCTGATATTGTTTAGCGACGCTAACGACGAAGCGGAGATTGGCTTTGGTCAACTTTTCCAAAGCGGCGGCGTCTCCGTTCTTGATCAATCGCGCCAACTCGATCTCCTCTTCGGTGCTGAGTAGCTCCACTTCACCGATTTCCTGGAGATATTTTTCCAGGGATTGATTCGCCCTGATGTTGATCTTCTTCGAGATCTTCGTCATAATGCTCCGGAATCTGTATACCTTTCACCTGTTGACCGTGACATAGTTCACGGCTTGACTGCCTCATAGGTCTTGCGACCACCGCGGATCAGCCGAAAGAGGATCGCATCTTTTGTATCGCCTAAATCGCGGGTGATCTTGCGATAATCTTCCATATCTTTGACCGATCGGCGATTGATCTCCACGATCACATCTCCAGGCTGAATTTTGCCTTCCGCCGGACTGTTGAACTGGACCTCGGTTACTAATACGCCTTCATCCGCTTCGACGTTCCACCTATCAGCCTGAGGCGAACTTACGGGCTCCACATGTATCCCCAGCCAATCTTCGACTTTTTGCGGTTTCGTGCTCTCCGCCGTCTGAATGTAGTCTTTGCGATTGCCCAACGTGAACGTCAGTTCTCGGGTTTTGCCGTTGCGGATGATTTCCAGCGTGAGCTTCGACCCGGGTTTATGCGCCGCCACGATGAAACGGAATTGCGTGGGGTTGTCCACCGGTTCACCGTCAATTTTCGTGATCACGTCGCCGGCTTCCAACCCTCCTTTGGCGGCGGGCGTCTTCTCCTCGACCAGATCCACGAAGACCCCCTTGACGTCGCGGTCGAGCTTGAGGGCTTCGCGCGTGGCGTCATCCAGCTCTCGGGGCACCATGCCGAGATAGCCGCGGGTCACTTCGCCGGAAGTGCGCAGCTGTTCGACTACATCCTTGGCGAGATTGATGGGGATGGCGAAACCGATGCCCTGCCCCTGAACGTTGATCGCCGTGTTGACGCCGATGACCTGTCCGGCGATATTCACCAATGGACCGCCGGAATTGCCGAAGTTGATGGAGGCATCCGTCTGAATAAAATTCTGGTAGGATGGTCCTCCCCCGGAAATCGCCAGATTAGATCTGCCTTTCGCCGAAATCACCCCCACGGTCACAGTCTGTTCCAGACCGAATGGGTTGCCGATGGCGATGACCCAGTCTCCTACATACGGTTCATCGGAATTTCCTAACTCCGCCACCTGGCGGTCCGAAAAGTTCGCTTTTTTCGCTTTAATTAACGCCACATCGGACTCTGGATCCGTCCCCACGATTTCGGCTTCGTATTCATGGCCGTCGGCATCTTTCACGATAATTCCGGTAGCACCGCCCACGACGTGATTGTTCGTCAGGATGTATCCCTCTCGATCTATGATAATGCCGGATCCTCCGGAAGTCACGCCCCGGGGAATTTCAGGCTGCGTTCCCCGAGGGAAGAAATCGCGGAAAGGACCGAAGTCAAAGAGGTCCCGGGTGCCGCTATTCTCTTCTTTTTTTGCGGTGATATTCACCACCGCAGGCTTCACTTTCTGCACGACCGCCACGAAGGGACTGTGCCCTTCTCCGTTGATCAACCCCGAAGCGAGCAGTTTCTGCATGGCGTCTTGGTGCTGACCTTGATCCTGAGCGACAATGTCGCCGGTCCACTCCATCTTCGAAGCGAAGAGAATCCCCAGAAGCGCAAAAGTAACCGCCAGGATCGCAACCGCAGTCAACCGCTTCAAAGTCTTAATGGTTCGTTCTTCCATATTCTCACCCGCTCAATAAACTTGATTGTCTCGTGAAAAACGGCGCGGATCCGCAAGCGCGGATGTGCCTGTCTTCCATACAGTAGCTTTCGGCGCTTTATACTCCGGCACTCGAGAATTTTCTCCCGCGCCCGTTTGTTTCATAGAAAGCTGAAATGATCACCCCGTACGCGGCGCGATGCGTTCAGCCGGCTTCGGTTGCAATCGGTCAGAATATGGCGTAGATAAACGGAGCCAGAGCGGAGGTTTGTGCGAAGATCAGCAGGGTGCCGATCAAAATCATCATCACAATAATCGGACCCAGCCACCATTTCTTGCGGACTTTTAAAAATTCCCAGATTTCAGACCAGGCGGATTTTCCAGGCATGTTGCACCTCGAAGGAATCGTTAATACTGCTTTTCGTAACGGCTTCGATCAAACGGAACTTTTTTGCGCTCGATCCAGTAGCTCGCCGCCTGAGCATCCCATTTCTCGCCGATCAAATCTTTGCGCAACAACTTCAAGAGGATCCCGATGGGAGTGAAGACCAGGAAAAAAGTCAATCCGAGAATCAAGCGAGTATTGAACCAGGCTAACACGGCCGCAAACTTCAGCCAGAGCCGATAGACCGGTTTTAGAATCACAGGGAAAAACAATCCCGGCACAAGGATCACGACGGCGAGGATCCAGAAGATCGAAGCCGCGCGTTCGTGATGCCAGATCAGAAACTGTACGGCTCCGATGACGCCGAAGATCCCTGACAACAGCAGTGCCCAGATGCGTATGTCCCTGGTCTTTATCAGCAACGGATTCATGGATCAATCCAATTCGAATTCTTTTTTCCAATCAATGTCATCCCGCAGAGGAGGTTGTGCTTTCTTATCTAAAAGATAAGATCCCATCATCAGATAATCCATCTCGGTGCGCATAAAACAGGTGTAGGCATCTTGCGGTGTGCAGACGATCGGTTCACCGCGCACGTTGAAGGAAGTATTAATGATCACGGGGCAGCCTGTCCGGTCCTGGAAAGCCTTGATCATATCGTAATAAAGCGGATTCTCCTCGCGGTTGACGGTCTGCAGCCGCGCGGAATAATCCACATGCGTGATCGCGGGAATATCCGAGCGGACGACGTTGAGTTTTTCGATGCCGAAGAGCTTCTCCTGTTCCGGAGTCATCGGGATGCGTCGTTCAGGCCGCACGTTCGCCACGAGCAGCATATATGGACTGGGGCGATCAATGTCGAAGATCTCGGATGCTTTCTCCTCCAGAACCGTCGGGGCGAAGGGGCGGAAGGACTCGCGATACTTGATCTTCAAGTTCATGATGGATTGCATCTGACGATTGCGCGGATCCCCGATGATGGAACGGGCACCCAAAGCGCGAGGCCCGTACTCCATTCGACCCTGAAACCAACCAATGACGTTGCCGGCTTCGATTAAGGCGGCGACTTCGGTCGGTATCTCATCTTTCGATAGCTTTCGAGCGGGCAAGCCGTGTTTCTCGAGGAAAGCGGCGATCTCTTCGTCTGAGAAGCTGGGTCCCAACAGGGAAGCCTTCTGCAGATCGCGCCTCCCGTTTGCTTTTTCCAACGGCAACGAAGCCGCTTTTTTCGCTGTTTCCCGCGGTTTATCCAGATAATGATGCCAGGCGATCATGGCAGCGCCCAGGGCTCCGCCGGCATCTCCAGCCGCCGGCTGAATCCAAAGATCGTTAAAGGGACCTTCCCGCAATAATCTGCCGTTCCCGACGCAGTTCAACGCTACGCCGCCCGCCAGACAGAGGTTCGGCAAACCCGTCCGCCGATACAATTCTTTCGCCATGCGCATCATCACTTCTTCCGTCACGACTTGGACCGATCGGCTGCGCGTGGTGCTGGTGACGACGCATCTCCCGCTGCGTGACGTTCGATTCGGGTTTGCGCGGCGGTCCACCGAACAATTTATCAAAGCGGCGATTCGTCATCGTCAATCCGGCGCAATAATTGAAATACTTCATATTCATCTTGAATGAGCCGTCCTCCTTCAAATCAATCAACTCATCTAGGATGGTCTGAACGTATTTCGGTTCGCCGTAGGGCGCCAGCCCCATGACTTTGTATTCCCCGGAATTGACCTTGAATCCGGTGTAGTAGGTAAAAGCGGAATACAATAATCCGATGGAGTGCGGGAAATGCATTTCCGCGATCAGCTCGACGCGGTTGCCTTTGCCGACGCCCATCGAGCTTGTCGCCCATTCCCCTACGCCGTCCATTGTGAGCACCGCCGCTTCCTCGAAAGGACTGGGGAAAAAAGCGGAAGCCGCATGCGACTCGTGGTGTTCCGGAAAGAGGATGACTCCTTCGTAACCCATCTCCTTGCGGATGGTGTCACGCATGAAGAGCTTCTGCTTCAGCCAAAGCGGCATCGCCATTAAGAAGCTGGGAAAACCCGCCGGGGCATATGCCAGATAAGTCTCCAAGAGACGTTCGAACTTAATCAGCGGTTTGTCGTAGAAAGCCACATAATCCAACTCCTGCGGCTTCAAGCCGGCTTCCTTCAGGCAGTATGCCACGGCATTGCGCGGAAAGCGATGATCATGCTTTTTCCGCGTGAAACGCTCTTCCTGAGCGGCGGCGATGATTTCACCATCCCGAATCAAACAGGCGGCGGAATCGTGGTAGTAAGCCGATATACCGAGAATGTGGATTCTTGAGTCTTTCATGCGAATTTTCCGGTTCTCGCCGGCGAACTTAATTAGTCTAAATTATTAATATAAGTGTTTTTCTACTATTTGTCAATACTTATTTAAAATTCGAGGAGCTCCTGCATCGGCAAGAAAATATCTTCTATACATACGAAAAAAACCACCCGACAATGGGGTGGATAACACCTTTGCGTGATGACCTTTCTGTCGCCAAGCTGATTCCCTGCCGCCGCAACCCGTCATCTTTGTTCTCCAAGTTTAAGGGCAACCTGGCGTCCCATCAGGTTCACTCTCATCAGGAAATCAAGGTGACGGGTACGGCGACGAGCAGGTTTCATCTTGCAATCGGAATCTTTTCTTCATCCCTGCCAAATCCGTGCCGAACCATGAAAGATTGGAAGCGTGCGCTGGATGATCGAAAATGAGACTCGACGGGAAAATACACCAGACGGCTTATGCAAAAATTGCAGGAGAAATGAAGGTTGTGCGTCCGCATCATGCTCTCTGAACCGCTTCCGCAACATCTTTCAAGCGCTCTGCATCGAGAGGCACGATCACGATTTTCGCTGCATCCAGAAAGAACAGCGCCGCTTTTTCCGGCAGGGCGCCGGTGATCGCCTGCCAGGCGAGAGCGTATGCCCGCAGCTGCATTTCATATTCTCTGATTCTCACTATCGGTAAGGAATCCGGATGACGATCGGTTTTGTAATCCACCAACGTCCAGCCTCTGGAAGTCTGATACGTCAGATCCAGCATGCCGCGCAACAACTTTCCGGAAAGCTCGAAAAGGATAGGGAATTCCCGCAGAATGCGGCTCGCCCGCCGAGCTTCCAGCGCCAGCGGTGAGTTCAGAAAACCACCGACCATCCGCATGACTTCGCTCACTTCCGAAGGATCAGGCGGCCGGTGCAAAAGATATAGAGCCTGTCGTCTGACAAGATCTTCCCATACGGAAGCGGGTTCATGGAAATCCACGATCTGGAGAACTCGATGCGCCCAAATGCCCTTTTCCACGCCCGAAACCGGAGATTCAGCGATTGGAATCGGCGCATCTTGCGCACGAAACGGTGCTCTATAACCGGCGGTTTCCAGGCGTAACGCCTGAAGGACGGCGATCGGTTCAGTGGAAGGAGACGCAGCAGCGGGAAAATTGGACGGTGCGGTTCGCCTTTCTGTCCGGACAATTTCCTCTCCCGCACAGGCAGCGGTCTGTGTAACCTGCGCGTCGCTGAACCGCTTCAACTGGATCTTATGGGGAACTCCATCACTGTCAAAAATGGGGATCTCACCTTCCGGCACCTGAGCCGGATCGAAAATCGCTTCCCTATCCAGTCCGGTTCGTTCCAAAAGCAGCTTGAACCAGCCGGTGAGGCGGTTTACTTTATCCTCCTCGCCACGGCTTACGGAAGCGCTCAGGATCAGTTTTTCCCGAGCCCGGGTCATCGCCACGTATAAGACCCGCTCTTCCTCAGCCTTTGATTTTGCTTCTTCCACTTTGCGGATCTCTTGATAAGGAATCGGCTGATGGGATTTCCCCCCGTCGGAAAGCGTCCTCAGACCAAAATATGCACCGGCATCGCCTTCCGGACTAAAAGCAAACGCTCCGGATGTGCCGCTGTGCGAATAATTCAAATCGTATAAGGCGACGATGGGGGCTTCCATCCCTTTGGCGCTGTGAACCGTCATAGCGTTGACGGCGTACCCCCCGGTGGACGGATCCGGGGAGATGCTTTCGTGAATCTCGCGGATGCGCACCTCCTCAAAAAGCGATCTCAGGCGTGAAAGAGATTCTCCCGCGAATTGATCGCATAAACGCAAAAATTTCAACACATTTCTCTTCTGAATATGCCCCTTCGGGATGCGTTCCCAGTACTCCTCCAAACCGGTTTGTTCCACCCAGGATTCAATCACCCGCCGCGCCGGCAGCAGATCTTTCTCGATCCAAAGGCGTTGGAAAATTTTCAGAAAAAACGCCGCCCGCCGGGGTAACGAAGTCGCTTCCGCGTTTTCGTCGGCGACCGCTTGCAGCCCACCGTATAGAGATCGCAGCAGCGCACCCGGTCCTTCATCCCCAGACTCTACGGATTCGACGCGCAGCTCCACGAGATCGTCGTCATTGAATCCCACAGCGGGGGAGCGCAACAGACAGGCGAGGCTGAAATCGTCAGCGGGATTTTCCAGCGCGCGCAGGAGCGCCATCAGGTCGCTGATCTCCAGCGAATCCCAGAAGCCGCGTCCAGCTTGGACGATCAGCGGGATTCCCGCAGCTTCAAACGCCCGCTCCAAGGGTTCGAAGCTCGTGCCGGCACGCACCAGAATCATCACGTCGTTCCAGGTTGGGTTGCGCGGGATAAAT
>CAZUTK010000052.1:15816-21090 GCA_964623265.1 uncultured bacterium
GCTCCGCCGGCTTCGGTGTTTTTCACATCATGCACCTTGAAATTTCCGCCGGTGACGATTTCGCTCAGCCTTGACGCCAGCAACTCCGCTTCGCGCTCTCGAGCCTGCTGACGATCATCCCCTGATGCGATGAGCAGCTCAACCAGATCGCTTTCAGGGGACGGTACCTGCGGATAATCGAGCTTCGCAACTAATTTCAGCGGCTGGAGGTTCTCCGCCTGATTCGAATTGGAAAAGACGCAATTCACTACCTCAAGCACGGATCTGCGGCTTCGGAAGTTTTCGTGGAGCTCCAGCGCGCCGGACTTCGCATCGCGATACAATTGCTCGAACAACTCAACTTTAGAATGGCGGAATCTGTATATGGATTGCTGTGGGTCCCCGACGTAAAAGGCGTCGGCGCGTTCCGCCAGCAATCTGATCAGCTCGATCTGCACGAGGTTCAAATCCTGCGCTTCGTCAATCAGAATCTTTTCGACGGGTCGCAACTCGGGATGTTCGCGCAACAGCTGCAAGGCGATTTCTTCCAGATCGAGGAAGTCCATCACGCCGAGCTCATCCTTGCGCCTCCGGTAGTCCGCGTTGAATTGGACATACAGCTCATTCAGCGCCGATTGAACCCGATTGTATTGGGGGAGATGATAATTATCAAGCAGTTTTGGGACGAGACATTTTCTTATATGAGAAAGGATTTCGTTTACCCTTGAACTCACTTGCAGAGATATCTTGGCGATTTCCTCAAGCACCGGTTGGATTTCTGAATCCCTCAGGTTTCTTTGATGGACGATTTTCTCCAGATTCAAGCGGAATTGTTCGACCTTCTCAAGCGTCATTCTCGGGAGGTTCGCGTCAACCTTTCTCAATTGGGAAAGCGCATTTTGCGCTTCGCGGCGAAGTTCATCTTCGTCCGCGATCAAAGGTTTGAAGGGGGGGCGAGACCCCCAGCCGGCGCAACGGACGGTCTCCACCAAATCCAAGAAATGAGGAGTGAAACCCCGCGATGCCGGAGATCTGCCGCGTCGCACGTTGCGGTCCCCTGACCAGTCCAAGCCTTGTACCAGAATTTCATAATCGTAAGGACGGTCTTTGCGCCATGCGGTTAGAAGCCGAGTGATCACCTCTTCCTGAATCAACCTGGATTCATACTCATCGGCCACCTGAAAAGCGGGATCCAGACCCAAGCGAAGCGTGTGCGGAGTGATCAATCTCGAACAAAATCCGTGCAGGGTGCAGATGGGAGCCGCATTCAATTGCGCCACCAGATCCGGCTTGTCGTTCTCGAGAAACTCGGCGGCGACTCTCTCTTTCATTTCGGCGGCGGCTTTCTCTGTAAAAGTCGCCGCCAGAATTCGCGTCGGATCAACGCCTTCGTCCAATACCAGTCGAATGTATCGTGCCACCAGAACACGGGTCTTGCCGCTTCCGGCGCCCGCCCGCAGTACGATCAACGATTCATCCGCCAGAACCGCTTTTTCCTGTTCTTTCGTCAATAGCTGCTTCTTTTGCGTTTCCACCTATCACCTCGAAAACGGCAGAGATCCGCATAATCGCACTTCCCCGGGCCGCACCGGTCGGAATTGCGCGGCTCAGGGGCGATGTCGCCGGAACCAATCGCAATGGATTTCTCTTCCAGGGTCTTTTTGACGGCGGACAGGATCTCTTGGCATTCGCTCTCGTCTATTTCTGTCAATTCTTGAGATTTCGCTTCGCCTTCGCGCAGCGGCGGCGCATCTTTCAACTTGAAGCCGCGGATTTTCCCGGAGCGCAGATAGATTTGCAGCATCGCGATCGGCTTCAGGTCAAACAGTTTTTCCACCGCCATCCAGTAGAGCGGCAACTGGGTTTGAATGCCGCCGCCGACCTCCCGAAAGAAAACCGACTTGCTCTCGCTCTCTGATCTTTTGTATTTGTAATCAATGATAATCACATCCTTTTCTTGGGATGCATCCAGACGGTCTATGCGCCCGGTTATGCCCACTGAACCGGTGGCAACGTTCAACTGCACGGCGGGAAAATCCGCCCTCGGATCAAATCGCAATTCCAGATACGCAGGGGTGAATCCCACTGCCAGGGTTTCCCACCCCCTCGCCGAGAAATCGCGCATACAGCGAACCAGTTCTACACCGGCGCGGTCCAACTCAAGATGAGCATCGAACCGTGCGGCGAACTTATTGAACTCTCCCCGAGTCCAGTCCTCGATAGAAAACTTCTGCCCATCGCGAATGGCTTTCAAATAGTTCTCCAACGCCTTATGAGCGATGCTTCCCAGTTTAGCCGGCGTGGCCGCCTCCCGCAGTTCATCCTCCTGAGGATGGATGTTCAAAATATCCGATGCAAAATGCAGGAACAGGCACTGCACGGCGCGATCCAATTGACTGGTACTCCAGCGTTTCACGCTTTCGCGTAAAAAACACGCCGGCAAAGCGCGCACGATCCGCGGCGGTCCCGGAGGAGTGGAAACAGCCGTCTTTCCAGCGCTATCGCTTTTAAGAAAGTGATGCGGCTTCCAGGATTCCGCCCGATGGAGAAGCTCCGGAGAATCCGCAGGAACGGATTTCAACGCCATTAAAAACGGAGAAACCGCCCATGGACTGCCGTCATCTGCATATCGAGGACAGGAAAAAATGAGCGTCTCGCGCGCGTTCAGCGCGTGCTGCTGGAAGAGGCGCAAATGCCGCGAATAGAGATCCTTGACAGTCGCGTTCAAGAACGGATTGATGCGTTCCGGTGAAGGGACACGCGAATTCAGGGACGGATAGATCACGACCCGCGCAGGAAGATGAACTTCCCGCGCAGCGGAAATGATTTCGACGCAATCGGTTCGAGGATCAGGTGAATTTCCGGCGCAAACCTGTATGCCTTTTCGCAGACAACGGATCCATTCGGCTCGGGTCAATGGGGCGGTTCGATAACGGCTGATTTCCGCGGCGATTTCGCGCAATGTCTGCAAGTCGTCTGAAGCAGACGAATGCAAATCGGGCGTTGCGGCGTCCGTAGATTCGGCTGAGGAGCTCCAGAACTTCTCGATGGATTCCGTCAGCCTCTCAATCAAGCGTAAGAAAACCGCTCCGGTCTGCGTGCCTGCGCTCTGCTCATCCCATCTGCGCCATTCCTCCAGGCGGCGCTCGATCGTCGCCGCGGAAAAACTCTGCGCCAGATCCTGCCACTGCGTCCAGGGAGGATGGCTCGGCGCAATCCGCGTTTTTAGAACCTCTTCGATCAAACGGGATTTTTCCGCAACGTCTTCGCTCAGCCAGCGGGTCTTCAGGAATTCCAACATCCCCTCGCGGTCCCAACCGGATTCAAAGAAATCCAGCATCTTCAAAGCTAGAATCACCGGAGGGGACTGTCCCAAAGGCGTACTGGAATGAATCCGGATTGGCACACGATAGCGTTGCGCAGCGCTGCGCAACCTCGGCAATGTCTCCGCGAGGAATGGATGAACGATCCGGAAATCCGAATATCGGTATCCCCTATCCACCGCCCAATCGGCGATGGTTGCGAACACAAAGCTGATTTCCGATTCCGGTGTCGCCGGGCGTAAAAAGTGGATTTTACGCGATTGCAGCGCGGTTTCGAAGTCAGTCGCCGGAGCCGCATCCGCAGTATTTAACCTGACTGCGGCGAGTTCGTCCGGTTCGACACCGAACCCCGGGATGAGATAGGCGCGCTCGGCGTATTGAAGCAGCTCGGTGATGAAATCGCGATCGAGAGCGCTCACGTTCAACAGCGGTCCGATGAACCAGGGATCTGAATAAGCTAATTTCCCCTTTTTTTCCCGTAACCGCAGCGTAGCCAGTCTCAACACCGCTCCCGGTGTGAAAAGACCCCGTTCGGCGAGCTTTTGGTGCAGGCGACGTTGCAGACTGGAAAAATCGGCGGAAGGTTCGGGACCATCCGGATTTTCAAGGGGATGATCCGGCAGGAAACCTCGCGACTCGACATGGATCAGAGTGCTCCAAAAGCTCTGCGCGAAATTGGGCTTAGTGCTCGATTCTCGCAGTGAATCCGGCGTATCTTCCTCTAAAAGCCGGTCTAAAAAGGTAATGCCGATCAAGGGAGATGCGACTGCGTTCTGCTGTGGAATTTCCAGGATCTCGGATGCTAAGGCTGCGATAGTCCGCAGGTTTATGGTAGTCAGCCCCTTCCGCTGCAATGTCCGAAATAAGCCGATTTCCGCGGCGTTTCGATGCAGCCCGTCCGCAACGATCCATAAGGGGGGGTCCAGAATGCGATCGCGGCATTCGTCCGCCACTCTGGCGAGGACGGCATCCCATAGACTCTTTGCGGGGGCGAAACGAAGGATTTCGATCGGGGCGTAGGCGGACATGATAAAAATGGATAATTGGAATTAGAATCTCTGCAATATAATCACCCATTTATGGAATTGCAAACAAAAGTTGGGTTAATGAAGTTGAATAGATTCAGAAAAAAAGAATTGACTTTGAAGTATTATACTGATATATTAAGTATTTTGTTAGATTCCCGGCGCAAAATGCGCCTTCTAAGCAATAAAACACCGCTGGTTGAATTGGATCCATCATGAAAAAGCGCAACGTCGTATTTCGCCTGGTGCTGACCGTTTTCTTCATCTTACTGGCGATCTACTACCTCTACCCGACCTATCACAGCGCGGCTCTGCGCAAAGATCAGCAGGCGGAAATTAGCTCCATCGCCCGAATGATCGGCGCATCGGAAACGGATCTGACGCGTGCTATAGTGGAAGGCAGAAACGACTATGTCCTGGATCAAATTGCTCAGGCTTCGAACCTGACGCCGGAAGAACGCCAGCAAGCCCGAACAAAAGCCAATTATATTATGGGCGCTCTCGCGGAAAAATTGGATAAGAATCAGGGCAAATCGTTAAAACTCGGTTTGGACCTGCAGGGCGGTATGCGCCTCGTCCTCGAGGTCAACCTGGTGGATCTGATGAAGCAGCTGGCGAACAATCCGGATGTGCGGTTTGATTCGTTGATGGCGGAAATATCCCGCCGGTTGAAGAATCCGGACGCGGACTTCAATTCCACGGTTCTGGACGTATTCGAGCAGAACGATGTGCGGCTTTCGCGCTATTTTCTCGAAACACAGGCGTCGAACCGGCAGGTGCTGGACTACCTGAGCAAGGAAGCGGACGATGCCATCTCGAGATCGCTGGAGATTCTGCGCAACCGAGTGGACCAGTTCGGAGTCAGCGAACCCAACATCATCCGACAGGGTTCCCGCCGCATGGTCGTGGAACTCCCCGGAGTGCAGGATCCTATGCGGGCTCGCAAT
>CAZUTK010000053.1:0-20941 GCA_964623265.1 uncultured bacterium
GGCAGGCGGCGGGCTTTCTGCAGACTTTCCTGCGCCGCACTCTGCCGGCGATTCTCTACAGTTGGTGCCTCGGATTCTTGTGGATGATCTCGCCGTTTTCGAGGTTCGGGAGCGAGAAGAAACGTGGCTGAAGCCGAGAAAAAAGAGAGCCATCTGCGACTGCATCTTATCCTGACGCTCTGCCTGCTGCTGCTGGTGTTCATATGGGGTCGGTTGTTCTACCTGCAGATCATCCGGGGTCCGGAATACCGCCAGAAGTCGCAGGCGAACGCCATCCGGATCGTCGAAGAGCTGCCCGGGCGCAGTCTGATCGTGGACCGGAAGGGGCGCGTCATCGTCGAAAACCGGCCTTCGTATTCCATCACGGTCATCCCTGTGGAAGCGCGCCAATCGCCCACTACGATGACGGAGCTGGGGACGATTCTGGCGCAGCCGGAGGCGGATCTTCACGCCTTGCTGTCGGTGGGGGGGCTGGCGGCAAACCAGCCGATGAAGGTCGCCCGGGATATAGACTTCAGCACGCTGGCGGCGCTGAAAGCGCGGGCGCTGGATCTGGTGGGCGTCGGTTACCAGTTCGAACCGAAGCGATATTACCCGTATCGCGTCGCTCCGCACGCGCTGGGCTACATCGGCGAAATATCGGAAGGGGAGCTGAAACGCTTTCCGAAGCGTAAGATTGGCGACATCGTTGGGAAAGCCGGCGTGGAGAGGCGCTACGAAGAGTATCTTGCGGGTCAGAAGGGGTACCGCTTTCTGATGGTCAACGCGCTAGGTCGGGTGATCGGCGAGCTGGCGGATGAATATGTGCCTCCGCAGAGCGGCGGGAAGCTCTACCTGACTCTGGATCTCGAGCTCCAGCTCCTGGCGGAAGAGCGGATGGCGGACAAGACCGGCGCGCTGGTGGCGCTGGATCCCAACGACGGAGCGATCCTCGCGATCGTCTCGATGCCCGGATATGATCCGGAAGTGTTCAGCGGCGTGCTGCGCTCCGACGATTGGCAGAGGCTGCAGAGCGACCCGGGAGTGCCGCTGTTGAACCGCGCCACGCAGAGCGGTTATCCGCCCGGCTCGACGTTCAAGCCGATGGTTCTGGCGGCGGGGATCGAGGAGGGGATCGTGACGCCGGGATACCGCACCTTCTGCTCCGGAGGTTATACACTGGGGAGAGTCTATCACTGCTTCAAGAAGGAAGGTCACGGCTGGGTGGAACCGCTGGCGTCCATTGAACAGTCGTGCGACGTCTTCTACTACACGCTCGGGCACAAGCTGGGCGCGGAACGGCTGGGGCGCTATATGCGCATCTTCGGCTTCGGCACCAAGACCGGCATAGACATCGAGAACGAAGTGCCGGGGATCGCACCGGACAAGAAGTTCTTCGACCGGAAATTCGGGGAGAACCGCTGGAGCCCGGGGTTGGTTCTGAACGTCGCCATCGGGCAGGGCGAAGTGCTGGCGACGCCTCTGCAGCTGGCGCATTACTGCGGCATTATGGCGACGGCGGGGATCAGCGCGAAACCGCACCTCTTCCTGCGCACCTATCAGAAAGACCGGGGGGTGATCGAATATCAGCCCGAGATCCGACGCGTGGACATCCGTCCTGAAACGTTCGCTCTGGTGCGCGAAGGAATGCGCCGGGTTGTGGAAGGCGATCGGGGCACGGCGCGGCGCTACAAAGATCCCCGCTGGGAACTGGCGGGCAAAACCGGCACCGCGCAGAATCCCCACGGCGACGATCATTCCTTGTTCATCGGATACGGGCCGGCGGACGATCCCCGGATCGCCGTCGCTGTGATCGTTGAGAACGGCGGCTTCGGATCGGTGGTGGCGGCGCCCATCGCCATCGAAATCATCCATAAATACCTGGAAATGGAAACGGCGCCCGACACGACGGCTTCCCCGCCTGATAGCGTCATAGTGGAACGAAAATCATCCGCACCAAGACGTGACCCTACCGTGGAAGTTCAGGCGTCCCATGGCGAAGGCTAAACTCCGGAAATTCGACCCGTGGCTCTTCTGCGCGATGTCCGCTCTGATTGCACTGAGTCTGCTGCTCCTCTACCATTTTCACGCTCAGGGTCAGGGAGGCATCCCGCTTCTTTTCCAACGGCAGCTGATCTACGCCGTCGTGGGGTTTGGGCTGTTCTGGGTAGCCGCCGCGATGCCGCCGCGGGTGCATTTCGCGTTAGCCTATGTCCTCTACGGCGCCGCTTGTCTGATCCTGGCGGGCGTCTTCGTCTGGGGCAGCATCGCCAAGGGCGCCGTGCGCTGGATAGACTTAGGTCTCTTCACTTTCCAGCCTTCCGAACCCGCCAAGATCGCGCTGGTGCTGGCGCTTTCCCGGCTGGTGACGGATAAGAAGTTCGACCTGCAGAAACCGGCTCACCTGCTGCGCGCCATCGGGTTGACGGGGCTGCCGCTGTTCCTGGTGCTCATTCAGCCGGATTTGGGGACGTCCATCATCTTCGCCTCGTTGTTCTTCTTTATGATGTTGGCGGCAGGAATTTCCAGCGGTTATCTCTTGATCTTGACCAGTCCCATATTGGCGGCGATCACCTCTTTTCACGCGGTGACTTTCCTGATCTTTATGATTCTGCTGGTGGGGCTCGCCTGGCGCATGAAGCTGTATCTCGGATTGATGGTGCTTCTTATCCTGGGCAATCTCGCCATCAGCGCGGCGACCCCCTATTTCTGGAATCATCTCAAACCCTATCAGCAGAAGCGTCTGATCACCTTCATCAATCCCGAAGCGGACCCGAAGGGTTCGGGCTATCAGGTAATCCAGTCCAAAGTCGCCGTGGGGTCGGGCGGAATCCTGGGCAAAGGGCTGGGCAAAGGGAGCCAGACGCAATTGAAATTCCTGCCCGAACAGCACACCGACTTCATCTTCGCGATGCTGGCGGAAGAGACGGGCTTAATCGGCGCGACGCTGGCGATCATACTGTATGGGATCATCATTGCGCGCGGATTCCGCATCGCGATGCAGTGCAGCGGGCGCTATACCTCTCTGGTCTGCGTGGGGCTTTCCGCGATGATCGCAGTGCACGTTTTCATCAATATCGGCATGGCGCTGGGATTGATGCCGGTCACCGGCTTGCCGCTGCCCTTCCTGAGCTACGGCGGGTCTTTCTTATGGACCGCGATGATCTCCGCGGGGTTAATTTTGGGCGCTCAATTGCGCTGGGGGGATTATACCCCCTAACAATCCGAAAATTTCTTGACTTTCGGCGGATATTTCCATACTATATCTACATCTGCAAAACGGTTTTCTTTCTTATGAATGCGATGAACGCGATTGAAGAAGCGACGATTGGCAGCCGCACCGCCGAACGGGAACAGATCTTACAGAGCCTGAAGGAAATCCGGGATCTCCCGACCTTGCCGTCGGTTTTCGTGCGCATCATCCGAGTGCTGCGCAACCCGCAGGCATCCGTGAAGGAGATTTCGCAGGTGGTCGAAGCCGACCAGGCGATCACCATGAAGATTCTGAAGCTCATCAATTCCTCGTTTTACGGCCTTTCCCGCGGCGTGGATTCGGTGCATCAAGCTATCGTGCTGCTGGGCGCCACCACGCTGAAGAACGTGGTCATCTCGGCGTCCGTATTCAAGGCGCTGGGGGGACAAGGTCAGAGCACGCTCTTCAGCCGGGAATCCTTCTGGCAGCATTCCATCGGCTGCGGGATGATCGCCCGTTATTTGGGCACAAAAGCGGGATTCGCCCGGGATGAGGAGGGCTTCATCGCCGGGATCATCCATGACATCGGCAAGGTTGTGCTGGACCAGTACTTTCACGATCATTTCACATCCATCGTGAAGGAAGCCAAAACCAAGGGGATCTCCTTCCGGCAGGCGGAACTGAATCAACTGGGCATCTGCCACTCCGAAATCGGCGCTTTCTTGGCGGAAACCTGGAGTCTGCCGGAGAAGCTCGTGGAAGTCATCGCCGGGCACCACCGGTATCGCGCGGACTTAGAAGAAGCGCCGATCGTCGCTCTGATCCAGCTGTCGGATATGCTGGCGAGAAAGTACAAGGTCGGATCCGGAGGAGATGACCTGATCCCGGAAGTGGCGCCGGAAGTCTGGCAACGGCTCAATTTCTCCGAAGAACAGCTCGCCGCCTGGGATGAAGAGATCCAAGCGGAACTCGCCAAAGGCAAGGAGATGCTGGATCTGATGATGTCCTGATCTCCCCGGGATCATCTCCGCCGCAAATTTCCCCGAAGACGCTGCGTGTGAATCCTTTTTCCCTCTCTTGCATCTAAGTGAACGAGAACGCTAATCGAGTCCATCTCAATGCCCTTCTACGAATACCATTGCCCGGATTGCGGGGAAGATTTTGAAGAGATCCGACCGCTGGCGCAGCGGGATCAGACGGCGCCGTGCCCGAAATGCGGCGGCAGGAGAACTCATCGCAAGATCTCGCGGATCTCCTCCGTCGGAGGCTCCGATTCAAGCGACACAGCCGTCTCTTCCTGTTCTTCGGGCGGCTTCAGCTGAGCATCGTGACGGCATAGAGCCGGCGGCTCGAAACTCCTCCTTGTGTTGACAAGCCCCTGAATTCAGGGGTTTGCTTTTTCCGACAATACTGCTTCGGCACGCCTGCAGATGTGATCTGCATCTACCCTGCGAAACGGTTAGTTTGAAGAAAAACGTTGACAATGGTTATTCTGTTCTTTACATTGATTACCGTAAATTATCTGATGCGAGTCACATTCTGGGGCGTGCGCGGATCATTGCCCCGTCCGCCCTCCACAGCCGATGTCCGCGAACTGCAGCTCGCCTTGCTGCGCGAAATCCAGGGGCGCGGTCTGCCGGAAGCGGGACAGGATGAGGTTTTTCTCGATTCCCTGACGGAAGCGGATCACCGCTTCATCGGAGGCAATACGTCCTGCGTGGAAGTGGAAATCGCCGGCAGGACGATCATCTTCGACGCAGGCAGCGGTATCCGCCCGCTGGGCGACGCCTTGATGCGCGGCGCCTGCGGACAAGGAAAAGGCAGAGTGCAGCTGTTCCTTTCACACACTCATTGGGACCACATCCAAGGTCTGCCCTATTTCGCGCCGCTTTACCGGGCGGGCAACACCGTGCAAATCTACTCGGGTTTCCCAGATATCGAAGAAAGATTGTCCATCCAGCAGCGCGGCGAGTTCTTCCCCGTCCCTCTGGAAGGAATGGGGGCATCGGTCACTTTCCACACGCTGAGCGAGGGGGAAACCCTACATTTCGCAGGCGAAGGCGCGGAAACCCCGGCGGTTCGCCTCCGCACGTTCGGATTAGACCACCCGGGTGGTTGCTGCGCTTACCGGTTGGAAGCCGACGGCGCATCGCTCATATACGCCGCGGATGGGACGTACGGGCAGCAAAACCGCGCGGCGAAAGAGCGCTTTCTGGAGTTCTTTCGTGGGTGCGACCTGTTGATCTTCGATTCCTGCTATTCATTCCAAGAAGCACAAACCCATATCCATTGGGGACACGCCTCCGGGGTGTCGGGTGTGGACATCGCGCTGCAGGCGGAAGTGAAGAAACTGGTTTTGTTCCATCTCTGCTCGGAATACACTGACCGGCAGCTGAAATCGGTCTATAAGGAAGCTTTGAATTACAAGCTGAACAGAGGCAATGGGGCGGAATTAAAAATTCTTATGGCGAGAGAAGGGATGACTCTGGAGGTGGAGGATGCGCAGATTGTGTAATAAATAACAATAAGTGTGAAATTTTTACAGATTCAAGCTTGCTGGAGTACCAGACCACAGTTTTCCAAAGCGCAGAGAGTTCTGACGGCGCGACGATTTTCGAACTTAAAGGCAAATCTTGCCGTAGGCGGCAAAAGGTGATTGTTAAATTGATAAACAGGATGAGGGGGGAAAAAATAAAAATTTCTCAAAAAAGGCTTGACTTCCGCTTGCAGATTTGTTAATTTATAGTCGCAAAAAAGTATCTTCTTCATAAAAGATTAAAACGAGTACGCCGCTTAAAGGGAGGAGTGGCTCATGATTCAGACGCTACGATTTTTTGCGATGGGTGTGTTCGTGATCGGCTTGTTGCTGGGTTTTTACCTGCTTCCCGGCGGCGAGGTGATCAGCGAACCCGGAAATTCGCCGCTTTATTCCGCATCCTTGACCAGCACCACCGACCAATTGTCTGCAGTGAAGGACACACCGCGTGGCAGCGACAGCAAGGGGGGCGGAGAAGGCAATTTCATCACTTGTGAAGTAACCTGCGGTCCGACCTGCAACCAGCAGACCTGCGGTTCGACCTGCGTGGCAACCTGCGCATCCACCTGCGCCAACACCTGTTCCCAGCCGACCTGCGAGTCCACCTGTGTGGCGACCTGCGCTTTCACCTGCGCCAATACCTGCTCGCAGCCGACCTGCGAATCCACTTGCGTGATCACCTGCTCGTTCACCTGCCAGGTGCCGATTACTCTTTCCTCGCTGGTCGCTCAGGCTGACGGAAACGCCATCTCCATCCGCTGGACGACCGCCAGCGAAGTGGATAACTACCACTTCGAACTGCTGCGTTCCACGGATGCGAACGGCGGCTTCACGCAGATCGCCAGCATTCCCGCTTCCGCCGGTGTCGGCAATCGGGACTACACCTACGTGGATCGGGATGTCGCGCCCGGCACGACGTATTACTATATGATTCAGGATCGCAGCATCTACGGATATCCGACCCTGCATCAGAACGTCGTCAGCGCTTTCATGGCCGGCGAGTTCGGTCTGGCGCAGAATTATCCCAATCCTTTCAATCCGGAGACTTCCATCCGCTTTGCGATTCCGGCTGCGTCTGCGACCCGCCTGAACGTGTACGATATGAGCGGACGCTTGGTCCGGACGCTGGTGAACGGGACTCTGCCCGCGGGAACTCACGAAATCCGCTGGAACGCCACGGATGAAGCCGGCAACATTCTGCCCAGCGGAATGTACATCTACCGTCTGACGTCCGGTGACCTGAACGCCAGCGGCAAGATGATGTTCGTGAAGTAGTCCAAGACTTCTGCTTGCATCGGAAGTTGAGATAAGCGTAAGACCATTATCCGGGCTTGCCGGATGATGGTCTTTTTTTTATCCGGGGAAAGAAGGCTTCGATATGTGTATTTCTTCTATCTTCCGCGTAATATCCGTAAAAACCGCCGCGCTGTGCGCCCTGATTTTACTGAGCATCGCAAACAGTTCTTTCGGGACGCCTCCGGGGATGCGGCTCCTCTCCTGCGATGCCTCTGGGGTGGTGATCGAAGTGACGCTGCCGGAGCTGAAGATCTCCGCAGTGACCGTTGCGAACCGCGAATACGCGGATATCAGCCTTTCAGGCTGGAGCAAACTGTTGCAAGCAGGGAAACCCAACTTGCCGCAAGGGGGGGTTCTTCTGGCGCTGCCGCCCGGCGCCACGGCGACTCTCGCCGTCGAAATCATCCGCACGCGGGAACTGGCGACACCGCCTCTCCTCCCCGCTCCCGATCCGGATCCCGCCGGGGAAAAAGCCGCTCTGGACGCATTCCTTGCCGATCCCGCCGTGTACAGCCGAATTTCGTTGTTCCCTGATGTATGGGCGGAACTGGGCGAACCGGAATGGATGCGCACCTATCGCGTTCTGCCTGTCCGCATTTTCCCCGTGCGTTATTCGGGAGCGCGCGGCGTCGTGGAGATCGCCGAAGAGATGCGCCTGATCGTGACATTTCACGGCGGGCGCAAGGGGCGGTTCATCTCCGATCCTTTCGCGGAGTCCGCCTATTGCAACACCATCCTCAACTATAAGCAGGCGCGCGGCTGGCAGGAAAAGCCCCGCCCTGCGGGATTGACCAGCGTCCAGCCCTATGGCGACTACAAAGTCCTGGTGAATCGAGATGGGTTATATGTCATCACCTATGAGGATCTGCTCGCAGCCGGCATCGAACCTTCGTCTCTGGATCCCGCGACGATAAAACTCTACTCCCGCTTCACCCCTCAGGATACGGCGCTCCAGCAGAACGCCATCTGGGTGGAAGGCGAATGGGACGGCGTCTTCGATCCGGACGACTACATCCTGTTCTACGGCAAATCGCCTCGCGGGATCTTCACCTACTCCGATCCTTACAACGTCAACAATGTGTATTGGCTCGACTGGGGCGGAAGCCCGGGCTTGCGCACCGGCGTTCGGTCGGCGACACCGGGGACGGCGCCTCTGGCGACGCACTTCAAGGCGTACACGCGCACGGAAGTGGATACGATGTACGACAAATTCGGCTACGCGCCGCTGTCCGAACCCATTGATCATTGGATGTGGTACCGCTTGGATCACCTCACCCGGCCGCAGTTTTCGGTGCTGAAGAGTCTGCCCGGGCTCGTTGTGCAGAGCAATCTGGTTTACGATCTGACGGTCTCTCTGCGCGGCTATACCTTCAACGACTCTCTGTTTCCGGACCACCGCGCCATCATCCGCTGGAACAATCACACGCTGACGGATACCGTCTGGTCCTATTCCGTCAACGGGCAAACCGCCTTCGCCGCCACGTTGCCGATTGCGCCGCAGTATCTCACCATCACGATTCCCAATGAGATTCTCTTCGAGGCGCCGGAATACGCGAACAACTTCTCCAACGCCTATTATGTGGATTGGTTGAGCATCGGATACTGGCGCAATTTCAGTGTCGCCAACGATACTCTCCTGTTCCACCACCCGCAGAATATGGCTTCGGGGAACATCCGCTATCAACTGAGCGGCTTGCAGGATGAGCAGGTGGAGCTCTGGAATCTGAGCCGGATGGAGAGGCTGGTGGATTTCAGCTACGCGCAGGGGAATCTGGCGTTTCAGGACTCGGCGGCGGATACGACCTACTACTACGTGGCGGGACGGCGGGGCTGGCTGTCGCCGGTGCTGATCGCGGACGAACCCAGCAACTGGCGAAACCCGAACCAGGGGGCGGATTACTTGATGATCGCGCACGAGGGCTTTTACGACGGCATCGCGCCGCTGGTTTCGCTCTACCAGAGCCGCGGGATGCGCGTGCAGCGAGTCAAAGTGGGGGATCTCTACGACGAGTTTTCCTTCGGCCTGAAGAACCCCACCGCAATCTTCGATTTCATTCAGTACGCTTTCTACTCCTACCAGGAGCCGCCGCCCAGCTATGTGCTGCTGGTGGGGGACGCTTCTTGGGATTATAAGGAGCAGGATGCACTCCCTTACGTGGACTACATCCCCACGCACGCCTTCAACACCTACAAATGGGGCGAAACGGCGTCGGACAACTGGTTCGTGGCGGTGACGGGGAATGAATTTCATCCGGATCTGCACATCGGACGTCTGCCGGTCAACTCCGCGGAGGAGCTGGACATCATCGTGCAGAAGATCCTGAGCTACGCCGACCCGCAGCACGGCTTCTGGCGGTCCCAGGTGATCTTCTCCAACGGAGCTCTGGACCCGGCTTTCGACGCCGTCGTGTTCGACACCACGGCGCAGAACCTGATCGAGGAATACCTGCCGCCCTGGTATGATCCTCCGCGGGTCTATTCGACCCCCTCCGCCGGCTTCGAGCAATATCAGGGGACCAATCAGGATTTGATCAACTACATCAATCTGGGCGCTTCACTGGTGAATTATATGGGGCACGCCGGCAACCAGATGTGGGAGACGCTGAACCAATCGGAGATCGCCTTGCTGACCAACGGCGCCAAACTCCCCTTCGTGCAGGCGTATTCCTGCTTCACTGGAATCTTCGCAAATACGAAGGGCTTCGGGGAGGAATTCGTCTTGCATCCGGGCGGCGGAGCGATCGCGTATTACGCCAACGGCGGCATCGGCTACCTGCTGACCAACGCGGAAATGAACGACTTTATGTTTCAGTATCTCTTCGGCGATTCGGCCAATCCCAATCCTCAGATCACTTTCGGAGAAGCCGTCACGCAAGCCAAATGGAAGTATTACACCTATTTTGCGAACATCGGAAATGTCATCCAGACGTTCGTGCTGTTCGGCGATCCGGCTTGCCGGTTCGCCTATCTGCAGCCGGATCCGGAGGACACTCTGGACAGCGCCCCGCCTGTTATAACTTTCACTTTCGGCGACACGCTCACACCCTCTACGTTCCGCAACGGCGATTTCGTGAAGAATCCGGTTCAGTTCCAGGCGTTGATCTTCGATTCCACGGAAATAGACTATACCACCCTGACTCTCTCTCTGACCCATTTGGCGGATGGGGAGGGGAATCCGGTGGACACCACCTGGACCTGGGCATGGACGGCGGATTCGCTGGCGCCGCCGCACTTCAGCTTCTCTTTCACGCCGCCGGACTCGCTGGGGCACCGCTTCCTCCTCTCCTATTATAATACCCTAGCGAACGGCGAATGGGGATTTCAGCTCTCCGTATCGGACTATTTCCTGCATGGACCGACGATCTTCAGCGCGAATTTCCGCATCGGGTTCGACCGATTGCTTTTGGAACAGCCGCTGAACCATCCGAATCCCTTCCGGGATGAAACCAGCTTTACTTTTATCTTATCACAGCAGGCGCAGGTCACCATCAAGATATACACGGTTGCGGGCAAGCTGATCCGGACGCTGCGCTACGAGGGGAACGCCGGCTACAACATATGCGCCTGGGACGGACTGGACCAGATGGGAGATCCGCTGTCCAACGGCGCCTACCTGTACAAGATCATCGCGAAGAACGGCGATCAGGAGGTGGAAAAAGTCGCGAAGATGGCGAAAGTGAAGTGATCCCTCGGGTTCTCTCCTCCTCTCCGCCGCAATCACCCCGCAAACTCAGAGGATGCCGGAACGAAGCCGCAATGAAGGGCTTCTTCCGGCAAACTTTTTTAAGGCTCATCCCCCCGCTTGGAAACGACCCTGCTGTGTCCGCCCGCGGCGATAGGCTTAAATGAGAGAAAAATTCCTTGACATCCCGACAAAAAAGTGATATTATTTACCCACGAAAATTATCAAGCAAGACCGTATGGGGGGAGAAAAACCGGTTTTGCCGGGGTGTTCACGCATAGACCGCGCCGACGGTGAAACCGTATGGGGGGCGCCTGTATCGCTTCCGCCGCCTGTTTGACCTTCTCGCCTCTTCATTCGATCACATCACAATTCTGACAGATTATGCGCCAAAACCGCAAGAAGGCGAATTCGATTCCGCGCGCCATCGGCTTACTGGGGATATGCGCCTGCATCTTCCTCACCAAGCCCGCGGCCGGCGCGACGGACTACCCGGAGCTGGTACGCAGTTACTACCTCGACCGCAGTGTGGAATTCGCGCAGGAACTGCTGTTGAAAGAGGAGTACCTGAGTGCGCTGTATCAGTGCGCGGTGCAGGAGCTGAAGGCGCGGCGGAAGGAAGGGTTGAACCCCTCGGTGCTGGCGAGCCCGCTGTGGGAATTGAAGCCGGAGGAATTTCAGCGCGAAGGCGAAGACGGAGCGGAATTTTCGGTGCAGCAGCGCTATCGCAAATGGGTTGAATTTGAGAACGCCGAATACCAGCGCCGCCTGACTCTGATCCAGAACATCCGGCAGAATCTGATCCGCGACGGCTCCCCCACGCAGAAAGAACGCTTCTTCCAATCCGAACTCAAGAAGGCAATGGACGCATACGGGCGTTCGGAATGGGATCTGGCTCGGCTTCTGTTTGACCGCCTGATCGAAGATTACGGCTTCCGGACGATTGATGATATCTTATACTACCAGGGCGAAACCTGCCTGCAACTGCGCCTACACGACAAAGCCCTGCAGTATTATCTGCAGCTGATCAACACCGCGCCGGATTCGCGCTATCGCGCCCGGAGCTACGACCGCGCCACCGCCATCCTGCAAGCATTCGGAAACGGGCGAGAAATCCGCAGACTCTACGCGCGTTATGTGGAAGAAGGGATGCCGGGCGATCCCGAAGAAATGGGCGGAGTGCACATCCGCGCCGCTCGCGCCGAGATTGACCTGGGACACTTCGAACCTGCCATCGAACAACTGGAACGGATTGACAAGAAGAGCTCCTACTACCTCGCCTCTCGCTACCTGTTGGCGGATTGCCACTCCGCTCTGGAAAACTGGCCCGCCGCCGTGGACGTCTTGACCGGCATGGTCGGTACCAAAAAAATGAAGATGCCGTACGACCGCTGGCGGCTGCTGGTGGATGAAGCCCGCATTAAGCTGGCATTCATCTATTACAAATGGGGCGACTATGACAGCGCATTGAAGTATTTCAATCAGGTGAAGTCGAATTCGCCTTTCTATGACCGAGTGATTCTGGGGAAGGCGTGGATTTCCTTTAAGGTGGATGATTTCGACGCCACCATCGCCAAGACGGAAGAGCTGCTGAAGCTGTATCCGCGCTCTTCGGAAATTTACGAAGCCGGTTCGCTGGCGGGCTACTGCTACGAACAGTTAGGGGATAAAGAGAACGCCGTGGCACACTTCCTCGAGGTGCTGAACGCCGGGGTGGGACGCACGCAGCTGCAGAGCTTCTTCGAAGAGCGCCGCCGCATCGCCGAGAGCATGGCGGATCTGCGCGCCTGCGAGGAGGATGTGTTCGCCTCCGGGGATGAGAAGCTCTTCGCGGACTACAAGCGCGCCCGCAACACGCTCTGGATCTGTCAGCAGCGCATCGGTCTGGCGGAACTGCTGCAGGTGAACGCCCGCATGCGGGGGCTCATCGAAGAGCGCGTCGCGCTGGACAGCTTGATCTGCGAACATTCCCGCCTGGAAGATCAGGTCCGAAGTGCGCAGAATGCCCGGCTCATCGCCGATTTCCTGCTGCTCGACCAGCGAATCTACGATATTATGGATCACCTGAAGGCGGCGGGGCAGGAACAATTGAAGGCGACGCCTCTCTATTATAAAGAAGCGCTGATCGGTTATATCAACGCCCGCGCCGACAGCTTGACCAAACATGTGGACGCCGAGATCGCGACGTTGACCAACGCCATCCGGACTACCTCCTATCTGCAGAAGGCGGCGCTGGACGACCGCCGGCCGCAGGAAGCGCAGAATTTGGGGATGAAGCTGGACCACTTAAACGGCTTGCTGCAACAGAGTTATGTCCAGCAAACCGATGCGAAAGCCTCCAAACGACCCATCCTCGCCACGCGGGTGGATCGCTGGAGTGATTTTAGTTTTTACCGCTATGCCATGGGGGGAATGGAGCTGGAAGAACTGGATCGCAAATACAACCGCCTGCGCCAGGTGGAGGAATATCTCTCGACGCTCGATGAATTAATCGAGAGGCGATCCGGCGAAAGTACTCCCCCGGGATCAACGGGATCGAACCCATGATGAATTCTCGTATTTCGAAAGACATCACGAGGGTGTCGGTGAATCAACCTGCCGGGGTGCCACATCGCCTCCGCTGCGCAGGGATCTGGATCCTCGCGCTGACTCTGTTCATCGCTGCAGAGGCAGGTGCATCGGTACGGGATCCTCTCTTCGCGGAAATGATCCAGCAATGGAACCAGATCAAGGCGCAGAGCCCGGATACGGGAAGAATCGGCGGCTTGATCGCCGAAGGGGACCGGATCATCGAGCGCCTGCAGGAGCTGGATGCATTGAATCGCAATCCCAAGAGTCATCCGGGGACGAGCTACAATCAGCGCATCGCTCAACTGCAGGACCGATTCAAGGCGCTGCTGGCGCAAATTGAAATGACGCGCATCGCCGGTCTCCCCACGGAGGAACTGCAGGCGATGAAGAGCCGATACGAGGACGAGCGCCGGCGGCTGCAGGAAGAGACTCGCGCATTGGAAGATTCCATCATCGTGCGCGGGGAGTATTTTCTCAACACCTACAAGCAGAATCTCGCCTACAGCTATTACTTCAATAAACAGGAAATGATCGTGGACTTCCTCTACCGGCTGGCGGAGATCTATTACCGCCGGGCGGAGGAAACCTTCTTCGAAACCAACGACATCGCCGCCTTCAAACCCGCGCTGGAAAAATACCAGCGCATCATAGATGAATTTCCGGCGTCCGAATACGTGGACGACGCACTCTACAACATCGCCTACGTGAAGAATTCATCCCGATCGCCGGACGACCAGCAGGAAGCGATCAAGCTGTACAAGACGCTGATCGAGAAATATGCCGACTCGCCCTTCCGCGCGGAAGCCTTCTGGCGCGTGGGCGAATATTACTTCTATCAGGATCCGCCCCAGATTCCGGAAGCGATTCAGTATTATTCCGCTCTGCTGGATTTTCCGGAGACTCACTGGTACGCCCGCGGCTTGTATAAAATCGGCTGGTGCCATTTCCGAAACGCCGAGTATCCCGAGGCGATCGAGTATTTCACCCGGACGGTCCAGACCAGTCTGGACAGCGCCGCCGCCGCTCAGGATGTGCTCTTCGCCAGCATGATGGATGAGGCTCTGGAATACATCAGCGTCTGCTTCGCGCAGGATCCCGGCGAATGGGAGGGCGCCGGAGTCCCCGCCGCCGTGGCATTCGTTCAGGCGGATTCGGTGCGCCGCGCCACCTACGGCAAGAAAATCATCGAACACCTGGGCGACATCTACAAGTTTCAGATCGGAAAATACGCTCAAGCGGCGGAAGCCTACGCCGCCTATCTCGATCTCTACCCCCTCGTGAGAGAAGCCCCTTGGGTGCAGGAGAAGGTGATCAATCTTTATGCGGTGAATCTGCGGGATTTCCCCCGAGCCTACGAGGAGAAGAACCGGATCTTCGAACAATACCGCCGAGGAACCGCCTGGGACGCCGCTCATCCCGATTCCGCTCTTCGGCAGGAGGCAGACGCCGTCATCGAGAGATATTACTTCCAGAACATCAGCGAGACGATCGGCCGAGCGCTGAAGAACAACGATCCAGCCCTATTCGAATTATCGGTGGCGATGTCGCGCAAATATCTGGAAGAATACCCGCAGGGTCCCAACGCCTACACGGTGAATTTCAATATGGCGGTGCTGCTGGTGCAGAACATCGCCGACGACGAGCAAGCCTACGCCGAATTCATCAAAGTATCCCGGGATTACCCGTATGATTCGCACCGCAAAGAGAGCGCGGTCAACGCCGTGATCATCGCTCAGCGGATGATCTCGTCTTCCGGCGGTATCCCCCTGGATTCGCTGAAAGGCACGCCGCTCTCGGATGCGGAAGAGAAATATCTCGCCGCGGTGGACAACTACCTCGAGCATTTCCCGCAGGGCGAGGAAGCGGAGCTCTTCCTCTTGAACGCCGGCTCGATCTATTACAATCATGGACAGTTCGCCGATTCCCGCGTCTATTACGAACGGCTCTTAACGGAATTCCCAGAGGGGGTGAGAAGAGGCGATGCTTATAAATACATTATGAACGGCTACTTCGCGGAAGGCAATTACGCGGACGCGGAACGGGCGGCGAAAGAGATTCAGGCGGGGGGTTTCGATTCGACGCTGGTCGCCGCCGCCAAAACTCGTCAGGCGGAATCCGTCTTCTTAACGGCGCAAGGTTTGAAGGAGCAAGCCGACTTTCTGAAAGCCGCAGACGAATACAGGCGCGCCGCACTGGAATCCCCGGATTACGCGCAGGCGGACAAGGCGCTCTTCGAATCGGGTCTGGCGTATCAGCAGGCGAAAGCCTGGCCGCAGGCGAACGAAGTGTACAGCATTTTGGTCAGCCGCTACCCCAAATCGGAACTGGCGGACAAGGCGCTCTATAATATAGCGTACAACAGCCAGAGCGAATTGGGGGACAAGAGCACGGCGGCGGCGACCTTCGAACGGTTGGCGATGGAATATCCGCAGTCGCCGCTGGCGCAGGATGCTCTGCGCAACGCCAGCATCAACTACGTCGAAGCTCAGGATTGGGCGGGCGCGATCCGGGTCAACACCGCCTACACGCAGATGTTCTCCTCGGCGCCCGACGCGAACCTGTTCCTCTTCGAAAACGCCGGCTTGTACCTGAAGCTCGGGGATGAAGCCTCCGCGGAGCGCATCTACGCAGAGTACACCCGCCGCTTCCCCAACGATCCGCGCACCGTTCGGGCGCACTGGGAACGCGGTGCCTATCTGCAGGAACGCAGCCGGCCGGATGAAGCCTACGCCGAATTCAGCGCCGGCATCCAGACGCACCGCAACCTGATCGCCAGCGGGCACGCCGGCGAAGAGACCTACGCCTCCCGCTGCCTCTTGGAAGTGATCCGCACCGATTTCGCGGCGTACGAGGCGATCCAATTTGCGCCGGCATCCGCCGTGGAACAGAATAAGCAACTGAAACTGGCGAAACGCGACCAGCTCCTGAATCTGCTGGAAGAATTGAACCGGATGGCGAAGGATGAGATGCTGGAAGGCCTCTATTCGGTGGGCAAAGTCGAAGAAGATCTCTCCATCGCCTTCGAACGCCAGGAATTAGCCGCCAAGGAAAGCCCTGAAGAGAACATTCTGCGGCGCGAGGTCGCCAATCAGGACGCTATCGAGATCTCGCTGCGAGCCATCTCGGCGTACCGCAAGGCGGCGGACGACATCGCCACGGCGAAGAGCGTGCTGGTCGCCAAAGAAGCCGAGCTGTCCGCCCGTCTCGCCAGTTTGGGCGAATGGGTGACCGCCGCGCAGAAGAGCAATCCTCAGCCGCCGGATCTGCCGGATTCGACGGCGGCGCTGGCGGAACTGGATCGCGGCTTGAAGGAGATCCAATCCGGCATCGCCAAAGCGGCGGAATGGAGCGACCGCGCTCGAGCCAAAATTCCAGAACTGGCTCTGCGGAATGCGGAGATCAAATTCGCCACCGTCAAGGCGTTTCTGGCGCTGCCGGACGTCGGTAAGAACGAAGATTTGAAGATGCTGTACCGCTCCGCCGTGCTATCGGATTTCGCCGCACCGCGCGGCGCGGAAGTGATCCGTCTCTACCGCAACGCCATCACCGAGGCGGCGTCGGGACCGAATGCCGACGAATGGAAAGCGCGGGCGTTGAACGGCGTGCGGGGGCTTTTCTCCGCTTTGGAATATGAATACAAGAACTTAAACGAACGCGCGCTGGGTGCCTACGTGCAGGAATTCGCCACCTACCAGGATTTACTCGAACAGGGGGAAGGCGCCCGCACTCGAAAGGGTCAGGAAGCCGCGGACATCGCGGAACGGCTGGTGCTCTACTCGGATCAATCCTTCGAATACGGCAAGGGGGCTCTGGCGGCGCAATCCGCCCTGCTGGAAGCCGCCGAACAAGGGGAGGAAATCCCGCTGGAACTGCGCACTCAATTGACCGCAGCGGCGATCGAGGAAGTCTTCCGCATCAGCGAACGCTATTCTTCACTGGCGTCCACCGCCACCGCGGCAAAAGAGCGAGCGAAAGAACGTCAGAGCGAATCCGTGGTGTGGGAAGACGCCGTGATGACCTTCGAGGACTGCGCTTACAATTTCTCCGGTCATCAGGAGGCTCTGCTGGCCGCTGCGCTGGATTTCAACAAGGCGCACGGCGACGACCGGGCTCTGGCTCTGCGCATCGCCTGGGCCCTAACGGATTTGGATCGAGAAACCTATCTGCCGCTGCTGGCGCAATACGGGGAGGAGCGCTGGGTGCGATCGGATGAAACCTTCCTGGTCAATCCCTGCTACCGCGAGAACTGGGATCAGATCAATCTGCCCGCGGATGATTGGATGAAGCCCGCCGTCGCGCAACATTCCGGGCATGAGGAGGATGAACTACGCGAGAGCAAGGCGATCTGGGCGGAACTTTCCGCCGACAGCGTTCAATGCGACAGCCTCTATCTGCGCAAGGTCTTCGAAATCCAGCAGGAACCGGTGGCGGGCGATCTCTGGATCAGCGTGACGGGCGGTTACTCGCTATCGGTCAACGGCGAATTCATCGGCGCCGTGGCGCCCGGTGAAGAAGCGGCCGATCCACAGCACTACGACGTCGCCGCCTACTTGAAGAGCGGGACGAATCTGATCTCCGTTTTGGCGGTGGAGCCGGACAGCGTCCATCAAGGCGTTCTGCTCGCTTTGCGATATAAGGTGCTTCCTTTGCAATCGTACGGGGGACCTTGATCTATGATTAAGACGATTTCCAAGGGCTGGCTTCCGGGGTTGCTCTTGACGATGATCTTATCGCCGCTGTCGCCCCTGAACGCGCAGACAACATCAGCGCAGCCTGTAGCAACGCCGCCGCCGGCTTATAACAGCCGGGATGAAGGCGAACTCATCGAACTCGAAGAGGTGCAGATTCACGGCGAAATCGCTCAACCCAACGTCGCCATTACCGTCGCCCGGCAGGAACCGATGTTCCGCGAAATCGCCCTGGAACGGACGCCGGCGGAAGGGTTGACCAACGTGGATTTATCGGGATTAAGCATGCAGACTCCGCCGATTGTCCGGATGCGGGATTGGCGGGAGATTCTCCAACGCCCGCGGCAATAAAGGGCAGGACTTCAAGGCGACAGCCTCATCTGGGATCGGAGGATTCCTATGCACAAGATGGCCCACTATGAGGTGGACAAGCGCAAGCAGAAACTCATGGATCATATAGAGGACGAGGAGCTCTTCCTGGAGCTGCTGCAGACGTTCAAGCCGCGGGAACTCGTCGAAGTGCAGGTGATTTTCTGGAATTACGTGATTGACTATGCGAGTACAGTGGGGAAGAATTTCAACCGGCGCACCTTGACCAGCCGCATGGAGCCCACCGCCAATTACCAGTACCGCGTGGGCTGTCACGAACGCATAGACTACTGCCGGGGGAATATCTGCCTGAACACCCATCCCAACTGCGCCAGCGAAAAGCTGCGCGGTCAAATCGCCGTATTGCGGCAGATGCTGTTGGAATTAAAAGAGATGCAATAAATATAGGGGAATCCAGCGATGCAAGAGTTCTTTCACTCGTTCAATCCACAAGTCAGTGGCTATCTTTTCATGTGGGCGATCCTCGTGATGTTCATCTTCGTGATAGCCATTGCCATCGAACGCATCTTCTACATTATGGTGCGGTCGAACATCAACGCGCCTCGCTTCATGGCGGAAATCCGCAAGTTGGTGATCAACGGCGATTTCAAGAAAGCCATGAACCTGTGCAAGGCGGCGGGCAAGAAAGCCTTAGCCGAAGTCACCTTAGCCGCTCTGGCGGAAGCCGACAAGAAGGAGTTCGTGGACTACCGAGCGATCCAGAACGCGGTGGACGAGGCGACTCTGGAGATCATTCCGCGGCTTTCCAAACGCACGGGCTACCTGGCGATGTTAGCCAACGTGGCGACGCTGACCGGGCTGCTGGGAACGATCTTCGGTCTGATCAAAGCCTTCACCGCCGTCTCGGTGGCGGGAGCCGAAGCCGCCACGAACCTGGCGGCGGGGATCTCCATCGCCATGATCACGACCTACTGGGGGCTGATCACGGCGATTCCGGCGATCATCCTCTACACGATCATCAACACGAAGACCAACAACATCATTGACGACATTGACGAGCACTCGGTGAAGCTGATTCACCTCCTGACCGGGAGCAAGTGATATGGCTTTCAGACCATCGTTAAAAAAGAAGCGTCAGCTGGACACGGTGGAGGTGAATCTCACGCCGGTGATGAACCTCATTGTGGTCCTGATTCCGTTGCTGCTCAGCACGGCGAAGTTCGTGGATCTAGCGATGCTCGAGTATCAGCCGCCGGTGATCGAAGAGACCAGCGATGTGGTGGGCGGCGGTGAGGGGATCGGCGGCGGCGGACAGCAGCTGTTGGAGTTGCGGGTCAACATCTCGTATGATGCGCTGGAGGTTTCCGTCTTCAATGCCACGAGCGGCGAGAATTACACCTCCATTCCGATGCGCCCGGACGGGACCTACGACTTCGCCGCTTTGCGCGAGAAGCTTGCGGAAATCAAGGAGAAGATCGTAGGGCCTCCGCTTTCGCGCACTGAGCAATTGAATCCGCAGACGGGGCGGATGGAGATCGCGGAAGTGTACAAATACAGCGACGCCGACCAGATCCGGATCTCGGCGGAAGGCGACATCCCCCTGCAAGTCATCATCAATGTGATGGACGCCGCCCGCGAATACCGCACTTCCCGCGGAGTGTTCCATCCCCTGTTTCCGTCGCCGGCTCTGGGTCAATTTCAATAACAGAGGATCAACATGGCATTCGCACCATCCAAAGGGAAGAAGCATCGCAGGAGCGGAGCCACCGCACCGCAGTTGACATCTATGATGGATATGATGACCATCATGCTCCTGTTCCTGCTGAAGACCTACTCGGTTTCCGGCGCGTTGATCAAACCCGCCGAAGGCGTGCAGCTGCCTAATTCCACCGTGACCAAGGAGCCCGCCAAAGTGCTCTCCTTGATCATCACCCGGGATGGTCTGTACGAAGACGTTTCGTTTAAGGAAAGGCGCCTGATCGAGGATGAAGCCTCCCTGCAGGATGACAACGCGGTGGATCTGCCCAACCTGTTCGCCTATCTGTCGCAGGTGCAGGACCGCAACCGCCAGCTGGGGCGGGACGAGAAGAGAACACTCACCATTCAGGGGGATAAGACCACCCCCTATCGCTGGATCTTAAAAGTAATCAATACCTGTTCCAACGCTGGATTTGAGAAGATAGATTTCGTTGTCTTTAAGGAATCCAAGTATCGAGGTTGATGTGAGTGAATATACCACCTTCCCCAAGGAGTTCCAACGGGACTGGTTCGGCGAACTCGATAAACCGTTCCTGCTCATCCTGCTCATCACATTGGTGGTGAACGTCGCATCCGTTCTCTATCTTCAGAGCGTGGAATGGGCGGGTATGACCGAAGAGGATGTGGGGCGCTACCTCGAAGCGATCTACCGCGTTACTCCGGCGAAAGTGGAGCCGACGGAGCGGCGGGTGACGACGCTGCCCACCGCGGGTGCGGGCGAGGAGGTCGCGGAAACGGTCACCGAGGCGAAAGCTCCGGCGGAGAAAGCCGGTGCGGCGCGAGCCGCCAAACGGCGCGGATCCCGAGCGGATCTGGCGGCGCAGCGGGCTTCCCTGCAGGAATCGGCGCGCAGTATGGGCATCTTCCGGCTGGCGGGCGCGCGCGGCGGCGCCGGCGGCGCCGGAACC
>CAZUTK010000054.1:0-2485 GCA_964623265.1 uncultured bacterium
TCGATATCAATGCCCGGATTCTCCGTCACCGTCGCCAGCTTCTCGTGCTTCTGCAGCCCAAACTTCGCGACGACTTTGCCGATCGTGGGCCAATCCAGCTTTCCCTGCAACTGCTGGAATGGGATTTCCGGGATCAAGGCGGCGGGCGGCGGAACGACCGGCGCTAGCTCGCGTTCCTTTTCCAATGTCCTGATCAGACTCTCGATGCGCTGAGCCGCCTGCTTTTTCTCTTCAAGTTGCTGAGAAAGTGCCGTCTTGTCCCGACGCAATTTGTTCAGCAGAGCTTCCCGTTCCGAACGGCGTTTCTTCAGAATGTCCGCTTCTGCGGATTCCTCCTGCAGCAGCTTCTCTTTATAAGCCGCCGCCTTCTGATATTGCTGCAGACGCTGATCCACCTGCGTGCGCCGATGGCTCAGTTCACTGCTGATTTCCGCCAGTTGCCGGTCTTTCTGGTCCAGACGCATTAAATTGCTGCGGTCGGCGGCGGCGATGCGGCGAAGATATTCCTGACGCGTAAACCACTGCAACAGGGAACGCGAGGTGAAAAACGACTTGAGCACATCCCGTTTCAGATACTTGTAGGCGTAAATCGTGCGGCGCCTCACCAAATCCGCCAGGGCTTCCTTCTCCTTTGCGGTGTTGATCGAATCGGCTCGCGTCGCACCGATTCTCTCCAGGACGGCATCCAGCTCGCGCCCCGCCGACTGCAGCGCCTGCTGTGCCCGGCGCCTCTCCACCTCCAATTTAGATATCAGTTCGGTGCGCAGAGCGATTTCACGATCGTAATCTTCTAATTCGCCGAGCAAGTTCTGTTCGCGGTGCTTGGCTTCGCTGAGCCGTTTTTCGAACTCCTGAATTTCCCGCCGCAGACGGTCGAGCTGCTGCGCCGCCTGCTCCGTCTCCCCCTGCGCGCAAAATGCAAATTCCGCCGATCCGATGATTCCCAGCAAGAATGCGGGCAGCCACCATGCCCATCGCCGACTGCGATTCTGGCTCACTGCAATATCCCGATAGCCATGCGCTTTCCATGAAAACATAAAATAAACCATAATCTGCCGGAATGCAAGGGAAAAAGGGCATTCTGCGCATTTTCCGATCGTTCAAATCTCGCAGACAACGCCTTCTTGAAGCCGGAAAACAGATTCGCTCAATTCACAATTTATGTTGACATTTTGCTCGTAATATCGTATATTTCACGGAAGAACCACAACTTCAAGAAAGGAGATTTTCAGTACATGAGCGCGGCTGATCAGAACCCACTGTATTTCTGCCCGTTGAGTGACAAATTCATCACGGCGGGTGAAGCGGATCTGCTGATCATCAGTAAAGAAGCGAAGAAGGATTTGCCGAAACCCGGCGAAACATTGGCGCAGACCAACATCATTCTGCGGCGCGCCTACGAGGAAGAAATTGAGGAGGTAGAGGATATTTGTCGCTATTTTTGGAATGAAATCGAATTCTTCTGTTTCAATCAGACTTTCAACGTCCGGGAAAGCGTCAACATCCTCGCTCTAGCGGAAGGCGAAGTGGCGGGACTGCTCTCTTGGAAGAAAGACGGGAATGACCTGTACATCATCAATCTGGGGGTTTATCCGGATTTCCAAGGGCAAGGCATCGGCAGGATGCTGATCAAAGAAGCCATCGAACAAGGACGCAAGCAGGGTTGTAAAACTGTGAAAATCGCCGCCAGCAACGATGATATCGGAGCCCTGTTCTTCTATCAGAAGCTCGGATTCCGTTTCTCAGGCATCGCACTCGGTGCGCTGCTGGATCATCACGGCGGAGAAATTTCGGGATTTTCAGGCATCAAAGTGCGCGATGAAATCCATCTCGAACGCGAGTTGTAAGCGCTGCACCGCCGACAGCGCGAAGCGTTCAAAATGATGTATAACATACCAGGCAGAAAACTGGAACCGCCTCGTTCTTACGGGCGGTTCTGCATTTCTATATTTTGCATTCGTTTCGTAGCGCGTACGGGAATCGAACCCGTGTTACCAACGTGAGAGGCTGGTGTCCTAGACCCCTAGACGAACGCGCCGCATGAAATTTCTAATATATTATCAAAAAAGCCTCAAAACAAGGATAAATTGATATTCCACTCATCGGGAAAAATCCGATCATGCGGTGAATTAGAGCTTGACTCCGCCGCAAAGTTTTGCTATATTGATCTTATTCATTTGAAATGAACCTCCCGGAGGTTGGCATGGCTTCGCGGCGCTGGATTTCCTCTCTATTCCCGCTGATGTTTCCTCTGATCCTGTGCGCGGCGCGAGTTCCCATCCTTATAGACGCGCCCGCAGGCAAGGAAGCACGCATTCCGACCGAGCTCGATTTTCAGCTGCACGCGAGGATCGGAGACGTCTTGGTCGGTACGATGGTTTCCGACGTTGCCGCCGAGCGGTTCCAGGGGATAACCCGCTTGAACGAAACCGTCGCCTTGGCTGACCTCTATCAAACGGATCGCCGTTTTTTCTTCCGCGCACCC
>CAZUTK010000054.1:2575-20672 GCA_964623265.1 uncultured bacterium
CTTGAGTTCTACGGGCATCCCGTTCCGCCGGATTTCTGAACGACCTCTCCCCCGTCTGTCGGATGATTTTCACAAAGGGATCGACACGATGCACCCCTTTGTGGGCGTCATTTTGAACTCTGTGTCTCAGACGTCCTACCAGAACTACATCCAAACTCTGCAGGACTTTCAAACCCGCAATACATACAATCCGGAGAACAATGCGGTCGCCGCCTGGATTGCGCAGACTCTCCAGAGTTTCGGCTTGGAAACGACGCTCGACACATTCCAGATCGGCGGTGTGCAGCGTTACAACGTCATAGCAGATTTGACCGGCACGCTGCACCCGCAGCAGATGTTTTACTTGTGCGCTCACTTCGACGCCACCGCCGGCCTGCCGATCTATCCGGAACCGCTGACGCCCGGAGCGGACGACGACGGCACGGGAGCCGCATTTGTACTGGAATGCGCGCGGGTCTTATCGCAATACGACTTCGAAAACACCATCCGTTTCGCGCTTTTCTCCGGCAATGAACAGGGATTGGTCGGCAGCGAAGCGTATGTCAGCGGGCTGCCTCACCCCGGGGAAACCTATCTGGGGGTCTTCAACGCGGATATGATCGGTTGGTCGGGTGCAGATCCGTATCCACCGGATCTGGTGATCTATGCGAATAACCACCCTGTATCCTTGAATTTAGCCGAGAAGATCGCAGAAGGCGTCAACCTCTACGTCGGCAATTTCATCCAGCCGGTGATCCTGACCGATCCCACGATGGTTTATTCCGACCACGCCCCTTTCTGGGATGCCGGCATTCCCGCCGTCCTGGCGATGGAAGATGAAGCCTGGGGGGATGACCTGAATCCCTACTACCACTCCGTGAACGATCTGCTCGTGCACTTGGACATACCGTATGCCGTCCACGCGATGAAGGCGATTCTGGCGGCGGCGGCGGATCTATCGCTGCCGGTGGGGATCAGCGAACCGATCCTGACGGCGGCGAATCCGCTGATCAACGACAGTCAGGGAAACAACAACGGTCAAATTGAGTACGGCGAACATATACGGCTCTCCCTGCCGATCATCAACGCCGGAGGTACTCCGGTGCAGGGAGTCAACGTCACCCTTACGGAAACGGATCTGTACATTACATTCACGGATTGGCAGGAAACCTACGGTCTTATCCCCGCGCTGGACACCGCCATTGTGCTTGATGCCTTTGCGGCGGATATCAGCGTCACCGCTCCGGATGAACACCTCTTCGATGTTACGGTTACGATGGTCTGGGGGAGTTACACCTGGCAGAGCGTCATTCAGATGGTGGCTCACGCGCCCGCCATCGCCGTCGCCGGCGTCGCAGTCAACGACACCGTAAGCGGCAACGGCAACGGACAGCTCGAAATCGGGGAAAGCGCCGATTTGCAGATTCGACTGCAGAATACAGGCACCTTCCAGGCGGCGAACTTATCCGCGGCGCTCAGTACGTTCAGCCCTTACATCATCATCCACACCGCTTCGAACAACTACGGCACGATCGCACCGGATTCCACCGTAATGAGAAGCTATTCGGTGACCTCTCCCGCCACGGCGCCGGCGTATTTTCTGGCGGAATTCAACCTGAACTTCACCGCTCAGGGAGGATGGACTGGCTTCGCCGAATTCCCGCTGGACGTCGGGGACTTGACGCATCTGCCCACGGGTCCGGATGTTTACGGCTATCAGGCTTACGATACCCATGATGCTCCGTTCGGTCCAACTTATCAATGGATCGAAATTGCGCCGGAAATGGGCGGGCTGGGAACCGCGCTGAACTTCACTCAGGACGACCAGACTCTGTACGTCAACTTGCCGTTCGTCTTCACCTATTACGGGGTGAATTATTCCGAAATTTCGATCTGCTCGAACGGCTGGATCGCCTGCGGTCATAGTTCCAGCACCGCCTATAGCAATACCTCCATTCCCGACCCGAGCGGTCCCGTTGCGATGATCGCGCCTTTCTGGGATGATCTTTCCCCGCAGGTCTCGGGTTCCGTATCGGTGTACCACGACACGACGGCGGGGTGTTTCATCGTGGAATATCACGAGGTGCGCGATTACAGCCCCAGTTGGGCTCACGATACGTTCGAAGTGATCCTCTATGATCCGGATCTCCACCCGACGCTGACCGGCGATGGCAAGATTTTGATGCAATACGGACAGCTCGACGACGCCTCTTCCTGCACCGTCGGCATCGAAAATCACGATTCCAATGACGGCATCCAGTATCTCTACAATACCTCCTATGCGGCCACCGCGTCGCCGGTCGGTCCCGGCATGGCGATCCTGTTCACCACGGGTGAACCGCCATCCCTGGTGCAGGTTCACCTGACGCCCGCCATCCTGCCCATTCAGATCCCCGGCGGCGGCGGCAGCTTCAACTTCAACATCGCAGTCAGCAATCAAGACACCATTGCGCGCAATTTCGACGTCTGGTGCGACGTCCGGTTGCCGAACGGAAATCTCTACGGTCCCGTCCTGGGTCCGGTGAACATCACGATGCCGAGCGGGTTCTCCGCGGATCGCGATCGGACGCAGGCGGTGCCTGCGGCGGCTCCCGCCGGCAACTACACTTACAACGCATACGTCGGCGATCATCCTTCCGAAATCTGGTCCACCGATCAATTCAATTTCTCCAAATCATCCGTCTTTAGTGCCGCTGCATTTGCAGTTTGGGACAATTGGGGCGAATCGCTCGATTTCGGTGAGCCTCAAGTCACTTCTCCTGCTGTCGGTCTGCCGGATCGTTTCAGCCTGGAACAGAACTATCCAAATCCCTTCAATCCCCTGACCACCATCGCGTTCACCCTGCCGCATTCTGCGGATGTATCGCTGCGGATCTTCGACCTCCATGGGCGATCCGTCACCGAACTGGTGAAGGGCATGCGTCCCGCCGGGACGCACCGCATTGTGTGGGATGCGTCCGGCTTCACATCCGGAATCTACATCTGCCGAATTCAAACCGCAGACTTCAGCGCAGTCCGCAAGATGTTACTGCTGAAGTAGAGATTCGCGGATTCATCATTCCTATCCATACCTCGTCGGATAGGGGTCGTACTTCCTTCAGCGCTCGTGGAGCGCTGCTTATCCGTTCGAGCAGTCACAAGAAAAATCCGCCGCTTCATTGAATTCCCTCAGAGTCATACTCCACTCTTCTCGAAATTCCTTAAGCTTCCGCCGCAACCTGCCGATTCTATAATCGGAGCACTATGTTCGGGAGATGTTCGGGTGACGGATTACGAGAAATTCCTTCAGGCGTTCAGGCTGCAGCGAGCAACCGGCGAAGATGTGCTGTGGATTCTAACGGGCATAGCGCTGATCGTGTTCTTTCTCTACCTGAGAAAACGCTGGGAGAGAATAATGGCACGCTGGCGTCAGCGCAGGGAAATTTACCGAGCCTTCCTGACGATCTGCGAGGATCACGGGCTGGAGAAAGATGAGAAGGAACTGCTTGAAAACCATTGGAAGAATTCCCCAGAAGGCTGGGATCTACGGATCCTCAAATCCAGCGAATTTTTCGACCAGTTCGCGCGCCGCACGATCATATGGGCGGCGGAAGCGGAAGTCCCCCGATTAAATGCTCTTCTGACGCGGCTCCGCGAAAAACTCGGGTTCCGCCCCCCGTCGCGAGGCATCCCTTTGAATTCCACCAGAGAATTGCCCGTAGGCCAGCGTCTCTATCTGGTCTTCAGCAACAACCTCTTCCTCGAAGGGACGATTGCAGAAATTGATGAGACCCGAATGTTGATCTGGCTTTCCGCCGGCGCGCCGGAGAACCTGATTATTCCTTCCGGTGTGCCTTTGCGAATTCATTTCAACCGCAGCGGAGACGCGCGCTACTCCGGATCGTGCATCATCGTGAAGATATCCTCAGAATTCGAGGGGTTGTTTCTCACCTTGAATCACTGCGAGGATCTGAAACGGAATCAACGCAGACAGGATTTCCGCATCGAAGAGAACCGCATCGTCCACGTCTGGGTTCTCCAACTGCTGGATGAATTCGCCGGGGAATACCTGCGCATTTTGAGCGACATCACTCCGGAAAAGGCGATCATCGAAGATATTTCCGGCGGCGGAGCCTCTCTGATTATGGAGCGGGAGCTCCCGGTTCATCAAAGCGTTTACGTCCACCTGGATCCTTTCGGAAACTCGGGCTTGCCGTTGGTGAAGGGGACGGTCGTCCGCGCTCAAAGACGCAGCGGATCGAATCGTTGGGCCGTTTCCATCCGTTTCGATGATCTGCGCCCTTCCGAAAGGCAGAAATTAATCGGCTACGTCTTCGCACAGGAAAGAGAAGCATTGCAACCTCATTAAACATCGGCGGTTAATTCTTGCCACACGGAAGACTCTTGCATCAAAGGCTCCGAAATCCGGTAATTTTTATTGACCGGTTCCGTAAAGTTGAATATATTAAGACGCTTTCAGATTGTTTAGAATTGCAATCCGGGGAAATTCATTTCTGATGATGAACCTCGACGTACTGTTATGCGCATACAGCCTATCATTCGTGGAGATTACCGCGTCTGAGACACCGCTATGTCTGAAAGGGTAGCCACGAGTCAACATGCCGTAACGCCGCCTCTCTGGAACGCCGCCCGCAAGCGTCGCGTCGGCGCTCACAACTCCATCGGGAACGATGCCCTACAGACGCTGTTCAACGCCGTCGCCACAGGCGTTGTGTTCTGCAACGCTTCCGGTGTGGTGACGGAAATCAACGATGCTGCATTAGCCGCGTTTCGATTGCAGCGCGAAGATGTCTTGGGAAAATCCATATTCGAACTGCACCCACCGGATCTCGAATTTAAAATTCGGAAAATGTTGTCAACTTTTCAGAAGGGTGCTCAGAAAGAACCCGTCGTTATAAGACGGGAAATTTGCGGTCAATTGCTCGATATTACTCTTGCTCCCGTGAGAGATTCGCAAGGTGGATTTCAGGGGATCCTCGTATCGCTGAAGGATGAGACGGAGAAACGGCGGCTGGAGCAGCAGAACGAACAACTTCGGGGGGAGCTGCTAAGCGAGCAGAAGCTCGCCACTATCGGGATGCTGGCTTCCGGCATCGCTCACAACCTGAACGGACCTCTCTCCGTCATCGTGGGATACCTGGATCTGCTCTATGCGCGCAATCCTCAGCTGGAGGAAGTTCCGCTGGTGTTGGCTCAGGCGGAAAGGATGAAAGAAATCATCAGCAATATGATGATGAAGAGCCGCCACGAACAGGACACGCGGAAAAGAGCGGTGGATCTGAATGCTCTCTTGCAGGCAGAACTAAAATTCTTGGAAGCGAATCTTTACTTCAAAAATAACATTAAGAAGCAATACGAATTCACTCGGGGGATCCCTCTGATCTACGGATTTTACAGTGATTTTTCGCAGACCTTCTTGAACATCATCAACAACGCCATAGACGCCATGGTGGATTCGCCGCGCAAGCATCTGCAAGTAAAAACTTACTTCGACGAACAATCCATTTACATCCAGATCTCAGATACCGGCTGCGGATTGACACCTGAAGATATTGACAAGATCTTCGCCCCCTTCTATTCCACCAAACCGCCGGTGGGGGAAAATCAAGTCGGAAAACCGTGCGGCACCGGATTGGGATTATCCAGCGCGCGGGATCTGGTGAAAAAATACGGCGGGGAAATCCTCGTGGACGGTAAGCTCGGCGAAGGCGCACGCTTCACAGTGGTATATCCCATTCACATCAACCGGCCGCCACAGACTCCGCAGAGTGAAGAAACCGGCCGCAAAGAGCCGGCGGAAGCGGAATCCGTCATCTAACGCGTTTCAATTACGACGCAAAGCGGCTTCGAAGATCCTACCGAATACCCAGTCGAGCAACTCCTCAGGCACGCCGTTGGGAATGCGTTTCTTGCTGCGTAAATCGCAGGGATCGTTGATGTAATCCACCACCACGGGCTCACCATTTTCCCGATAAGCGATTTCAGCGCTGAAGAATTGCATCGGGAAGCAGGAAGCGATTTTTCTGCTCAGGATCTTCAAATCATCAAAACCCAACTGTTCCAGTTCCGAGCAAGGGATGACTTCGTAGATATGGGTTTTATGATCCCACCAGCAGACCCGCACGTCTCCCAGTAAATAAAAGACTCGAAACCAGGCGGCTCGCCCGGCGACCCGCGCTGGTTCGATGTACTCCTGCAGCAGCCAGTTTTCGGCCGGGCGGCTGGCGATTTCCGCATTCAGGGAATTGTAATCCCAGCGCTGAATCCGCACTCCTTCCCCGCCTCCGGAAATAGCGGGTTTCAAAACCAGATACTTCCCGCAGGCACGATTCAATTCTTCCGCATTCGCATGATTTCGCAAAACGATTGTCCGCGGGACAGGGAGATTATGTTCAACCAACAACTCGTGCAGGCGGTCTTTGTGATGGATCATCCTTGCGCCGCGCACTGGATTCACAACCAACGCTCCGGCGGCTTCCGCCCAGTCGGCGATGCGGCAAGCTTCCGAATATACGTCTCCGGCGCGGTCCCAGAGAAGATGCGGTGGATTCACGGCGATCGCTTCCGGAGTCAATCTGGGAAACTCCTCCGGCTGGAAAGCCCGCGCGCGGATTTCCGACGCGGCGGCTCTCGTCAATAGATCTTCCGCGAGATAAGAATCTTCCGACCATTCCCAGAGCAACCAGACGTGATCGCGGAGAATCATTTGCATCCCATTTTCTTGGTGAAGATCAAGAGATCATCGCCGGGTCGGTAATATTCGGGAATCCGCGCCGTCAATTGGAATCCATGGCGCAAATAGAAATCCCGGGCGGGTTGATAGGGGGCAGTTCCGGATGTATTCAACACCAATAAACGAGCATTCTTATTTTTGATATCCTCTTCGCAGGCTTCCAGCAAGCGCGCGGCCACACCTTGTTTTTTTCCGCGCGGGGAACGCAAAATCCAGTACAGATCCCAGGTTCCGACGGTCAGGGGCACTAAACCGTAGCAGATCAACCCCAGGAGTTGCCCGTCTTCTTCCGCCAGCACCCAGTGATACCCATCTTCGCCGGCTGCGGTTTGTTGAGCCAGCTCCACACCGCACGCCACTTCCTCCGGCGTAAAAACTCCGACTTCCTCCAATATCCGCCGGATGGAAGGAACATCAGCCTCCTTCAACGATCTTCGTAGATTCATTCCTTCTCTTTTCGGCATTTAGAATCAGTTGTTGTACGAATTCGACAAACGTGATGCCGGCGGATGCGAGGGCGCGATAAAAACCGCCTTCATGCGAAATGTCGGGATTGGGGTTCACATCAATGATGAACGGTTGCCCGTCCCGGGAGTAGCGGAAATCCACACGCCCGTAATCCCGCACGCCCAGCTCCCGAACCGCCGCCAGGGCGATCTCAGACAACCTCTGCCTGATCTCTTCATCTCCCTGCAGAGGATTCGTCAAGGTGCCGTGGTACGCCAAGGTGTCGTAGCCCCACTTGGCATCGAAGCAGAGAATTTTCGGGTGATCTTCGGGCAGACCGTTGAAATCCACTTCGAACACGCTGACGACCCGCCATTCATTCCGCTGAAAAACGGTGACAGCGAATTCCCGTCCTTCGATGTACTTCTCCAGCAGCAGGGGATGAAAGCCATCTCGGAACATCTGTTCCGCGCGCTCCTTTAGTGCTCTCAGATCCCTCACTACGCAAGCAGGCGACAGCCCTTCCGATGCGTCCCGGCAGGCGGGCTTCAAAATGGCGGGAAATTCGATCCCGTGTGCGGAAAAATCGAGATCATTCACGGCCAATCCCGGCGCCACGGAAAAACCGCGGTGTTGCAGCACGGCACGCGCACGGCGCTTATCCAGGCAGAGGGCGAGAGTTTCCGGCGGCGATCCGGTGTATGCCAGATTGAACGCCTCATAAAAGGAGGCGATCCAGGATTCACCCCAGGGATTGCCGCGATAACTCTCCACGAGATTGAAAATGACAGAGTGGTCTTTGTTCTGCGTGATCCGACTCAGAAAATCGAGCAGGGATGGTTCTGGCGAGATGGTTTCATGCGGCATCCCTAATTCCTTCAGCGCCAGCGTGACGCCTTCGATTTCATCCAACACCCCGATATCTGACGCTAATGAATCTTTTTGTAAGGCGGTATGCGCGATCCAGATCATGATCCTATCAATCCGATTCGGTTCAAGGCGGCTGTGAGGATTTCTTCGATCAATCTATGGTAAGAAATGCCTTCAGCTTTAGCGAGAATCACCAGATCGGAACTAACAGGATTCAATCCTGCCAGGGGGTTGATCTCCAGGATTGAAGGGCGGTTTTGCGCATTCAGACGAACATCCACTCGGCCGAAATCGCGGCAGCCTGTCAGCCGATACGTCTGCATTGCGATTTGCCGGATTTCCGCAATTTGTTCCTCCGACAATCGCGGGGGGATATGATACTTCACCAATTTCAAATAATTCTGTTTGGTGTGATAGGAATAAAAGCCATCGGATGACGGCAGAAACTCGATCTCCATACAACCTAGTACCCGCGCATCCCCATTACCCAGAATGCCGACGGTGATCTCCGCGCCCGGGAGATATTCTTCCACAATAACCGGAAAACCGTAAACGGATCCGGTCCGCAGCACGACTTCGCGAAGACTCCCGTGCGTAGTGACTCTGGAATCCGCGCGGATTCCCTTGCCAGACCCTTCCGCGGCGGGTTTGACGAACGCAGGCAGAAGGAAATCCAATGCTTCCGCTTCCTGCGCAGACGAGACGACTCGGAACTCCGGCGTGGAGATGCCCTCGGCGCGCAGGACACGCTTGAACATCGCCTTGTCCAGGCAGAGCGCCAGCGTCAGCGGATCAGCACCGGTGTAGGGGATCCCCAGCATTTCCAGCAGAGCCGGCACCTGCGCTTCCCGGCTGCGGCCTTGCAAGCCTTCCGTAAAATTGAAAACGAGATCAACCCGGCCGCCGCTGCAGACGAATTGCAGCAGCTCTTTCCCATCGCCGATCAGGACGACGTTATGACCTAAAACGGTCATGGCTTCCTGCAAAGCCATGACCGTTTCTCGAGAATCCAATTCCGCAGCCTTGTCCAGCGGTTCCCCTGGACCCGGTTGGTGTTTTTCAGCCAAATCGTAGCACAAACCGATCTTCAGCCTCTTCATTCGCACTCCGCGCAGAACAGATCGGGCATCTCCAGCCTGCGCCGTTCCTCCTTTTGATTTTCTCTGAGGCTGGGACGCGCCCGGGGACCTTCTTTCAAGCGGCGCAATTCCCGCGGCAAGCCGACCGGCACCAGCGTTTCCTGCAACCCAGCCGCCAACGCCGCCACTCCCGTGACCCCTTCCGGGATCTGCTCCTGCGGCACCTCACCATTCTCCACATAGCGTACCAGCATCCCTTCGAAGTTGCGCAAAACCGCGCCGCCCGGGAAGGTGGTCAACAGGTAATTCGGCATAATGGGGATCTTGCCGGCTCCGTGTGGAGCGTCCACCATATAGGTCGGTACCGCCAAGCCGGAAGTGTGTCCGAGCAGATATTCGATCAGCTCCATCCCGCGCGCGATAGGCGTGCGGAAATGAGCGGTTCCCTGAGCCGGGTCGCAGTGATACAGGTAATAGGGTCTGATCCGGAAAGTCAGCAGTTTCTGGAAGAGCTTCTTCAGGATCGCCGGATCGTCGTTAATGCCTTTCAACAGAACGGTCTGACTGCCCAGAGGAATCCCCGCTCGGGTCAGGCGATCCGTCGCTTCTTTGACCTCCGGCGTCAGCTCATCCGGATGGTTCACGTGAATATTCATGAAGAGCGGATGATGTTTCTCCAGCATTCGCACTAGTTCATCGGTGATGCGATACGGCAAGACAATGGGCAGGCGGCTGCCGATGCGCAGGATCTCCACCGTGGGGACCGAACGCAGCCGCGTCAGGAAATCATCCAGCCGGGCGTCGGTCTGCGTCAACGGATCCCCTCCCGAGACGATTACATCCCGAACCTCCGGATGGCGCTGCAAATAGGCGATATAGCGATCCAGCAACGCCTTCGACGCATCATGCTCCCGGGCGCCGGCGAAACGCCGACGAGTGCAATGCCGGCAATACATCGCACAGCGATCCGTCATAAGAATCAGCACGCGGTCCGGATAACGATGCACCAGCCCGTGAATGGGGCTGTCATCTTCCTCATTTAACGGATCCAGACGCAGTGAAGGGCGATCCTCCAGTTCCGCTGTCGAGACCACCGCCTGTTTCCAGAGAGGTCCGCCGGGACCCTGTTGAGCGATCAACGCAGCCCAATACGGAGGGATCGCCATCCGGAAGCGCTCCAGACAGCGCGTCATTTCTACTGTTTCGCTTTCGTTCAGAGGGAAAATTTTCCGCAGGTCATCCACACTGGTGAGACGATGGCCCATTTGCCAGCGCCAATCGCGCCACTTATCCTCGGGGACATTGCGCCAATACTCCGGGCGTCGGGAGGGAGGGTGTTCCGAGGGGGGTTTGTCGTTCATTTCAGATTCAGCCTCCTTACGGTGAAATCCATTCACGTGAAGTCTAAGTGAGGGGTTATGTGCACGTTATGATTCCTGAGATTTTTCGTCTTTTATTGCGCGTTAAAATAAGTAAATCCGCATCGCTTGTCAAGCAATTTTTCATTAAAAAACAACTGAACACGAAGATTTTTTTTAAGCGACCTTAAAAAAAGATGCTGCCGTTTTCTGCGATATAATGGGAGAATATCCGATCAACATTTTCCGGATTCCTCTCATTTCATTCGCTGTTACGACCAACCTGCGCGCAAAGTTCCCTCATAAAGTCAAAGAAGTTCGAAAAAAAACACAGAAAAGCCGCCCATTTTTCAGAGCGGTTTCCTGCGGATGCAGCGAATGTATTTACTTCAGTTGAAGTTCACTTGACCGTTGACATGCAGCATCGGTGCGACGATCTGCAGATTCTGATTCACCACCGATCCGTGACACTCCCAGCATTCATCTTCGTCCGGATGGGTTCCGCCCGGCGGCATTCCATGGCATCTGCCGCACTGGATTTGTGAGCCATCCTGGTTCGTCCATACCGCCACATTCGAAGGTAAACCCAACTCAAAATTGCCGTGACAATACACGCCGGAGCAACTCGCCTGCTCGTGATTCCAGGCGGGCTGCGCCTGTCCAAAATTTTTCGCGAGGGCGCCGAACTGAACTTCCGCCTGAACGGGCGAGTCGTCGAGATGGCCGGCGGAGGCGATGGACGCCGGAAGGAGATGACATTCTGTGCAGGAAAAGGGTCCGCCGATATTTCCGCCGTGCAGATGCTGGAAATGCGCTCCGACGGAGACAACCGACGGGCTCGTCCGACCTGCCAGATCCGGCGGCGGCGCCCAGCTCAAGGTATCGCCGGCAGTCGCATTGAAAATCCCGTGACAGGTGTTGCAAGCTTCCGGCGAGTACGCGTGACAATTCAGGCAGGATTCGCCCGTTGTGCCGCCTGCGTAGTCGTTCCCATGACAGGCTTGACAGAGGTCCACCTGATAGTGCATTCGAGCTAAGATTCCGCCGTGTCTGGTCGCTTCGATCCCATCGGTGTGCGGATAATAGACGTGACATTGATAACAGTCCCAACGCGTGGAATCGGGATCCGAGGGATGTTCGTGACAGTCGCGGCAGGCGTCCAGATCGAAATCAGACGCCGACACTGTGCTTCCATGTCCCGAAGGTGCCGACCAACCGGGTAGATGAGGATACGCGTGACATTCAAAGCAGGATAATCCGGCATCACCGCCGGCGAAATCCGCACCGTGGCAGAAGCCGCACTCTTCGAGATCGAACTGCTGCGTTCCGTGAAACTGAGCCGACAACGGATCGGCAAACCCGGAAGGATGCGGTGAACGGAACGGTTCATCCAACGGATCGGAGCACCCGGAAAGCATCAACAAGAAGGCAAATCCGAGCGCGAACCATTTTATTCGTTTCATCATATTCCATCCCAATGTTTATTTGTGACACCCCGGCCGCAAGCAAACCGGATCGGAAGCGCCCAAATCATGGCAACTCAGACAGTTATCGAGGTCGGTTTCCGCCGCTTCGCGATGTTTTCCGCCGTCGGTCACATTCGCCCAGATCTGACCCAGAGGATGCCTTAGCACCAGATTGGATCGGTGGCAGTCCACGCAGAAGGAGCGGGATTCGTGGCAAACGAGACAATCCTCTTCTTTCCCCAGCGCTTCGAAGGCATGCGTCTGGCGGAAATTCAACGGATGGATGTTCCCCTGCAAATTCACCCCTTCGTGACAATCTTGACAGTAGCGCTGTTCGTGGCACATACCGCAGCTGCGATCATCCAGACCTGCCATGACGCCGTGCCTGCGGCGGAAATCCTGAGCATGATCGGACGGAGGTGGAATGGCACCCGAACCATGACAGATCGAACACTGCATCGGACCGTTCATCTCTTCATGGCATTCCATACAGGCGGACATCTGCAAGTTCTCGTAGAACGAGATCCGCTCGATGGTCAGGGCATTTTGATGGCACTGCTCGCAAGTCACTTCCGCAGGATGAGTTTCGTGATCGAATACCAGCACCGTCACCGGCTGCGTTCCTTGCGCTGATCGGACTTGCCGCTCAAATTCCTGCCGGAGCGCATTGACATCCGCGGCGTCATGGCAGTTTTCGCAGACCTGCTGTTGCACGCCGCTGTCGCGGGCATGGCAATCCGAACAATTCAAGCCTTGATCCTGAATGTGGACGGCGTGAAGCGTCGCGGGAGGTTCGGCGGCGCCGGGGCTTTGACGCACTTGTATCAACCCGACAGTCGCGATAAGCACCAAGGAGGCGCCCGTCATCCAGCGTACCATCCGGTTCCTTCCGCTCCTCAATTCGAAAAGGTCCATTTCACCCTCAGCAAACCTCGAATGTCATTCTCAAATTGCCGATTCTTCAATCCCTGGATGGAACCGTCCACCATCAGGGACGACAGAGGCTGCAGACGCAAACCCGCCTGCGCCGCCAGCTGGTCGTCCTGATCCAGACTTTCTTCAAACTGATACATGCTGAAATCGGCGCTGCCGTAAATCTGAGCCCAGGGCAGAAGCTGATAATTCGCAGAACCATAGAAACCGCTTTCATCGCCGAAATCCCCGAAGCGCTGGCGATACCCGAGGACTCCCCAGGGACCTTCCATATTCAGACCCAGAGTCGAACTGGGTTCTTCCCCTTCGAGGAAGGACTGGACTCTGATTCCCAGCCAATAGTTCGCAGAAATCCGGTAGGAACCGCCCACGCGAATCAGCTTATAGGTTTCGATTTCTGCGAACTGAAAAGGAGAATCCGGCGGAAGCTGGGGCGTCCCGAGGGCGAATTCGCCGAATGCGCGGATCCTGTCCTGCGGGGTATAGCGCAGCAGAAGCCGCAGACGATCCAAATCGGAAGGACCATTCAGATTCCAGTGCACGAGCGCCTGAGCGTACAGTTGCGACGACACCTCCAGGCCGGTGGACAACCCCGCCTTGTGGCGATATTTTACGCCGCTGCGCTCTTCGTAAAGGTAACTTCCGAGCAGAGTCAGACTCGAAGCGGGCTTGCCGCGCAAGGCGACGCCGATCGCAGGCGCCTCGTCGAATTTCTGCGTTTCCAGCTCGCGGTCGTGCGGCGCAGCCAAACCGCCGAAAATCGTCGCGCTGCAACGTGGATTCGGCGCGTATTGGACGCGCAGGACGTCGTAGGTCCCCGCCGTCACCCCTTCCGCGAGAAACTGACGCCCTATGCGCGCATCCAGCCGCGAACGATGGTTCCAGCGCAGAAAGAGATTATGAGCTTTGAACTCGCCGGAATTCGAGAGGTGATCGTAAAAATCGCCCTCATAGCGCAGGTGGCTGACCAGCGAGATTCTGTCGCGCCCCGGACGATCCAGGCGGAAGAAGAGGGTTTCATAGAGGTACTGGTGGTCGTTGTCGGCGGCATCTTGATAGGCGTATAGATCCGTCAGCGAATACCCCTGCACCTGGATGCCGGTAGAGGCTTGCCCGGGATCTGTCCGCAAACTCAGCAGAAGGACAAACAGCAGACAATATGTTTTTTTCAAGCGCGCCTCCTGTTACGGATGGATGGATTCCCCGAAAAGAGCGTTGAAGGAAAGTGAATAAAGTTACGTTTGCGCAGAGAGATTGTCAAGCAAAAAGTTAGCTATGACGGAATAGGGACAGAAAAAGCTGAATGTGAAACAAATCACTCATTTCGCTGGAGACATTTGCTATTTTTATTATTTACTGAGCAAAAAATGAGGCGAAAAAACCTCTTGCTTTTACGTAAATTTTTGGTTAATTTTGACCCCGCATCTCGCCGACCGAAATTCGGTCGCGGTCTTTTTCAGATGCCAATTCAGCTTTGTTTCAGTCCCCTTCTCGCATATATAAATCCAATCATCCGCCTGCAGGATAGTGGTCGGTGACTGCCGGCAGGCTGGGTGAGTCTTGTTCACAATCATTCCTCTTTTCCTTATCGCAAAGGGAGCTGATTTACTGTCCCAGCTCTGCCGCCCCGCTCCCAGCGCACCGTCAAACCCGTGCAGCGGATATTTCCGACGAAGCAGTCCGGCACAGCACATTTCGACAGCCTTTACCGCGATCCAGCAGCATGACGACATCCCCCATTCTCCGCGTTTCCGCGGCGGCGGATTCACGTGGCGGTTTGACTCAGAAATATCAACAGCTCCTGCAAAAAATAAATTTCAGCCGTTTCTTGAAATCGGGCGACGTGGTGGCGGTGAAGATGCATCTGGGTGAGCCGGGCAACGGCCGTTACATCCGTCCGATCTTCGCCGTGCTACTGATCGACGAACTGTTGAAGCTGAGCGTCAAGCCCTTCGTCACTGATACCGCCGTGCTCTACAAGTCGCAGCGGCACCACGCCTGGGATTACTATCGAGTCGCCCGACGAAACGGCTACACGGCGGAGGTTCTGGGCTGCCCGCTGGTCATCTCCGGCGGTATGCGCGACCGTTCCGTGAAGGTTCAGGTACAGAACCCGCTGCGTTTGAAGGAAGTCGGAATCTCGGCGGAAATCTACGATGCGGATGCGCTGATCTCGCTGGCGCATGGGACGCTGCATCTGCAATTCCCTCTGGGCGCGGCGTTGAAGAACATCGGGATGGGGTGCGTGGATATCGCCACGAAGCTGGCGATGCACGAAGCTCGGGGCACTAATCCGCGGCACCTGGCATTGCAAGAAGCCACCTGCGACGCGGCCTCCGCCGTCCTATCGAAATTCCGGGACAAATTCTTCGCGATCAACCTGCTTCTGGATATTACACCAGACTGCGATTGCTTCGACAAGACCGATCTGCCGGTGGTGCCCGATCTGGGAATCCTGGCAGGGGAAAACATCATTGCGCTGGACCGAGCCAGCTACGATCTCATCACTGCGGCTCCCGGATATCCCGGATCCAAGATCGAAGGGTCAGACGCCATGCAACCCGGTAAAGACAAGGTCCAACCGATCCGACCCCGGATTAACCCCGATGATTATTTCGCGATCACCGAACGAAGTGGTATCGGCGGCTCTGGGTATCATTTCGCGGATATTTGATTCATCATTGATGATATTCACTAAAACTGCAATCCAACCATAAGAGACGAGTATGATCATCGCCATTGCCGCTGCTCACGCCATGGAATTTTCCACGTTCCGGCGTTATATGGGAAGAGTCCAGAAACTACCGCTGGGGGAATGGCAGCATTACATCTGGTTGCACGAAGGGAATCAAGTGATCTTATTGGAGACGGGCATCGGACTTGAAAAAGCGGCCGGAGCCTGCGAACTTCTCTTTGAAACCTACCCTGTGGATTGCATGATCAATTTCGGTTCCGCCGGAATGATCAATGGAGACTATAAGGTCGGGGATGCTTTTCTGGCGGACGAAACGATCCATGCCGTCCATGGGACGTCGCTCGGCACGGATCGCTTCATCACGGATTCCATCGCCGCATTTCTGGACGAATCCGCCCGAGCTTATCAACGAGGACGCCTCTTGACTTCCCCCGAACCGGTCGTGAAATGCGCCAATCGCACGAGATACGCTCACCACTTTAAAGTCGGCGCCGTGGATATGGAGGCTTTCGCATTGAATCAATGCGCAGTCACTCGGGGAATTCCCTTTGCCTCCCTGAAAATGATCTCGGACCATGCCAACGCATTGACGCGCCTGGAATTTTGGAAGAACCTGCCGCACGTGGACCGCACGCTGGGGAAGCTGATGTACGGGTTTCTCGGCTACTTCAAAAACGCCGCTTAATTTCAAATTAGGAAATCTCCAAGCCGCGCCGCAATGCGTGGCTTTTCGTTTGATTGCGGATCGGTGAAAAACTCCGGAAATCGCACAAACCAGTTGAAAAGAACCGCAAAATTTCGTACTTTAATTTTTCAGATGGCGTTCATAGGAAGAGCGAAACGATGAAAAGCGCGACCGAATACCTAATCTTCAACACCGAAACCCGCAGAGAATATCACAACATCACGGATCGAATTGCGGAGATCGTGGGCAAGAGCGGCGTGCGCGAGGGACTGGTTTTGATCTCGGCGATGCACATCACCGCCGGAGTCTGGGTGAACGACGCGGAAGACGGCTTGCTGCAGGATATTGACGAATGGCTGGAGCATCTGGCGCCGTTTCGCCGGGACTATCGTCATCACCGCACCGGCGAAACCAACGCCGACGCCCATTTGAAGAATCTGCTGGTCGGCCATCAGGTCCTCTTGCCCATCACGGGAGGCAAACTGGACTTAGGACCCTGGCAGCAGGTTTATTACGCCGAATTCGACGGGCGCAGGCGCAAGCGAGTCATCGTGAAAGTGATCGGAGAATAAGGAACCGGTTTTGTCCAAACGGGTTGAATGAACGAGGGGATCGCGTAAATTCGGCAGAAGATTTAGACCATCGTGCATCCTTAACCAAGGCAAAATATGACGACACTCGATGTCAAGCTGTTTTACGCCGCATTCTGGCTTTACTTCGCCGGCTTCATCGCCTTCAGCCTCTACATCCCCTTCCGCACCCGGAAGATCGCGAACATCGCCGTGATCCTGATGGGCGCCGGTTTGCTGCCGCAGACGGCGGCAATCATCGCCCGCTGGGCGACCAGCGAACACGTGCCGCTGTCCAATATGTACGAATATATGTCGCTGATGAGCTGGATGGCGGTGCTCTCTCTGTTGATCCTCATCTGGAAATACCGAAGGCCCTTGGTGGGCAGTTTCATCAGCCCGCTGGTGTTTATGCTGATGGTGACGGCTTCCCTGCTCCCCAAAGACGTCAGCCAGCAGCTGGTGCCGGCTCTGCAGAGCTACTGGATCACCATCCACGTGACTCTGGCGGCGCTGGGATCCGGGGCGTTCGTCGTCGCCTGCGCGGTGAGCTTCATTTACCTGATGAAGGTTCACCAGACGAATCCGAAGAATCCCACGGCGCGGCAGGCTTTGCGGCTGTGGCTGGCGGCTTTCGCAGGATTTCCTCTGCTTCTCTTCATTCTCTTCCAGATCTTCGGAATCCAGCCGGGTTCGCAGATGCTGTTTCATCTGGGCGGCGGGGTGCAATCGAATTGGGGAGCGATGATGATTTCGTTCGGTATGGCGCTGCCTCTGGGCGCGCTGCTGTTGACCTGGGTTTATCACCGCACGCTGAAGAAAAAGGATAACAGCCATTTCGGATCCAGCCTCTTCGCCCTGACCGCCCTGTCGCTGCTGATCGCCGGACTTTTCGCCGGCCTGGCGAATACCGGCGGCGTGTTCCATCTGACGGAGCGCAGCGTCCTGCGCATCTTCGAATTGTTCGGCGTGATCACCATCCTGTTGACTCCGGTCTTTCTGATCCTGTATTTCCTGCTGCACGGTTTGAAGAGCAATTTCCTGCAAAAACTGGACGTCAACCTGGATCTGCTGGACGAAATCAATTACAAAGCCATCACGCTGGGATATCCGCTCTACACGGTCGGCGCACTCTTCGCCGGAGCCATCTGGGCGGAACAAGCCTGGGGACAATTCTGGAGCTGGGACCCCAAGGAAGTGGGCTCCCTGATCATCTGGTTGTTCTATTCCGGCTTTCTCCATGCGCGCTATCAAAGACAATGGAAAGGGTCCCGCGCCGCGAT
>CAZUTK010000055.1:0-19800 GCA_964623265.1 uncultured bacterium
GGCGAAAGCTGGCGATCGTTCTGGATAACCACGTTTATATGGCACCCGTCATCAAGGTGAAGATCCCGGATGGACGCGCCATCATCGAGGGCGCCGAGTCTATGGATGAAGCGAAGGATCTCGCCATCGTGCTGCGCGCCGGCGCGCTGCCCGCCCCTGTCGAAATCATCGAAGAGAGAACGGTGGGACCTTCCTTAGGGGCGGATTCCATCGCGCAGGGTAAACTATCCGCCCTCCTCGCCTTTATCATCGTGGCGGGCTTCATGCTGATCTACTACCGTTTCGCCGGTATTCTGGCGGATATCGCTCTGGTTCTGAATATGTTCTTCCTGCTGGCGATTTTGGCAGGCTTCCAGGGCACTCTGACGATGCCGGGCATCGCCGGCATCATTTTGACCATCGGGATGGCGGTGGACGCCAACGTGCTCATCTTCGAACGCATACGAGAAGAACTGCGCACCGGCAAAACCGTGCGGGCGGCGATTGACGCGGGCTTCGCCCGCGCAACTGTCACCGTTCTAGATGCCAATATCACCACCGTCATCGCCGGCATCGTGCTCTATCAATTCGGCACCGGTCCCATCAAAGGATTCGCTCTGACTCTGATGATCGGCATCGCAGCTTCTCTCTACACGGCACTGGTGGGGACGAAACTGCTCTTCGATCTGTACACGCAAAGATTCGCACCTACAAAACTGAGCATATAAATAGCAAGAAACGGACGTTCTATGGAATGGTTCAAAGATTCCAACATCGACTTTCAAAAAGTCCGGCGAGTCGCTCTGACGGCGTCCGGCATCGCCATTTTGATTGGGATCCTCTCGCTCTTTTTGCACGGCGGGCCCAATTATTCCATTGATTTCTTGGGCGGCACCACCATCCAACTCAGATTCCAGAAACCGGTTTCCGAGAGCGATATTCGCTCCGCACTCGGTTCGATCAATCTGGGTACTGCGGAAGTCAAGAAAATGGCGGAATTGGGCGGTGAACCGGAGGTGCTGATTCGGATCAAGAAAACTGAAATCAATGAAACAATCATAGAAAAAATTAAGAGCACCTTCGCCGAACGCTTTCAAGATAATCCCTTCGAAATTCGTTCCATAGACGCCGTCGGTCCGAAAATCGGCGCGGAACTCCGCACTCAGGCGATCTTAGCGACTCTCATTGCAATGGGAGGCATCCTGATTTACATTTCGGTGCGATTTGAATTTCTCTTCGCTCTGGCGGCGGTGTTAGCGCTCTTCCATGACGTTTTGATTACGCTGAGCATTTTCTCGATTCTGGATCGTGAGATTTCCCTTTCCATCATCGCGGCTTTTCTGACCATCGTCGGTTACTCCTTAAATGATACCATCGTAGTCTTCGACCGCATTCGGGAGAATCTGAAAAAACTTCGCACCAAGGGGTTGCAGGAGATTATCAACACATCCATCAATCAGACCCTTTCCAGAACGATCATCACAGCTCTGACGACTCTGTTCGCTCTGATCGTTCTCTTCATCTTCGGCGGCAGCGTGATCCGGGATTTCGCACTGGCGATGATCATTGGTATATTGGTCGGAACCTATTCGTCCATTTACATCGCCAGCCCGATCTTGATCGAATGGCACGCACGCGCGGAAAGGCTGCAGAAGAAGAAATGACAGCAACAGCACAGGCAGGAGGAACCGGTTCATGCCCGTCGTAGCGGTCATCGGCGCTCAATGGGGCGATGAAGGCAAAGGCAAGATCGTGGACCTTTTGGCGGCGAAAGCCCAGGTGGTCATCCGATCGCAGGGCGGCGCCAACGCCGGTCATACGATCCAGCGCGACGGAAAAACGATCATCCTACACCTGCTGCCGTCCGGAATTCTCACTGCGAAGACCACCTGTCTGATCGGTCCCGGCGTCGTGCTGGATCCTGAGCTTTTCGCGATGGAAATCGCATCGGTGGAGACTCCCGAAAACCCCCTGAAAGATCGTCTGATGGTGGACTTCAGGACTCATTTGGTTTTCCCTACCCACAAGCAGCTGGATGCCTGTCTGGAAAAAGCTCTGGGGACCGGGAAAATCGGCACCACCAGCCGGGGGATCGGCCCGGCTTACAGCGACAAGGCGATCCGGCGAGGAGTCCGAGTGGGGGATCTGCTGGATTCAAACCGGCGCAAAAAGTGCTGCGAATCTCTTTTAGACTACCATTCGGCTCTGTTGGAAAAAGTCTATCAGGAACCTCCCCCCGATAAATCCGAGCAGATGGCACAATTCGAACGCTGGGCGGAATTGTTGAGCCGATATGCAGGGGATACCGTCCGACGACTGCAGGAGGCCGTCAACCGAGATCAGATGATTTTGCTGGAAGGCGCACAGGGAACGTTCCTCGATCTGGATCTCGGAACTTATCCTTTTGTTACTTCGTCACATCCGACGGTGGGAGGTGCGGTCGTGGGACTGGGTTTGGCGCCGAAAAAGATTGATTACGTTCTCGGAGTTTTGAAAGCTTATTGCACGCGCGTGGGCAGCGGTCCCTTTCCGACGGAAACGGATGCGGAAACCGCGGAACTCATCCGCAAACGCGGCGGGGAATACGGTTCCACGACCGGACGCCCACGACGCATCGGCTGGCTGGATCTGGTCGCCGCCCGGGAAGCAGTGAGCTATAACGGCGTGGATGGCTGGGCGATCACGAAGCTGGATGTTCTGGAAGGTTTGGACGAGATAAAAATCTGCACCCAATATGCCCTGAACGGTGCGACGGACGGATTCTTTCCCGCCACGACGGCGGATTGGGAAAGCGTCGAGCCGGTCTACGAGCGGATGAAGGGATGGCAGGGGGGAACTTCGGCGCGGGAATTGAAAAACCTCCCCGACGAGGCGCAGGAATATCTCAACAAGATCAGCGATTTCACCGGCGTGCCGGTGCAACTGGTATCTTTAGGCGCCGACCAAGAAGCGACGATCCTCCCCCGCATAGAAATCGGGCGTTGAAAGACAAATTTTATTGAGAATGTAGCTCAGCCGGTAGAGCAGCGGCCTTTTAAGCCGTTGGTCGCGGGTTCGATTCCCGCCATTCTCACCGCGGAAAAGCAGCTTTCCTATTTCAGCAGCACCTGCTTTCGAACTATCACCGCTGCTGCTTCAGAATTGAAATTCCGAGCACCGGAATCGAAAGCGCTTTTCGGCATTGATCACGCCTTCGCAAAATAGAACCCCGCCGCAATGCGCGCGTTGTAACACAACGCCGCCTCAGAGTAACCTCCAAGCCTTTATCGCTCGATAATTGTCATCCGTTTCCATCATTCAGACCCCCGAATACGATTTGCCCACCACAGAAATCTGCAATAAATAGATAAACACCTTTTACAATATCGAATCTTCAAGTTAAAAGCAAATCGAAAAAAAGTTAAACCCTTCTCTTTGCGTCAATATTTGACGCTTCAGACTGTATTTTAACGCCTAAAACGTACATCAATGCTGCGTCGAGGCTTATTCCGCATTCAAATGAACCGTTTCAATTCGATGAGGTCTATATGAGAAACTCCAATCCTATCTCACAAACCTTGTTGGATGTGGGTCTGTCTCTCCTCGATCCCGAATACGGCCGGGCACTGAGGTTCGATACACAGGGAGCCCTACACTCCTTGAAGCGGGACTTTTCCGATTGGAAGCTCTCAATAACGGACTGGAAAATCACTTGTGCCTTGTTCGCCAAACAGATCATGGGTGAGAAATATCTTTCGGCGACGGATCTTCTGGGCGGCATTTTCGGCGCTCCCCGGGCGATCCTCTGCAACCTCAGTCGCCTTGTCCGCCTGCTTGATGCGGGCATCATCGAAGCCCGCAATTTGCAAGGTGAAAACGACGAAGAAAAATCCGGCGCGAATCGGGGTCATTCTCAGTGTGAAAGAAATGGTAAATCCATTGCTCAGGCGGATGTCCTCGAGATGCAACTGAGCCTCTCCGCACGTTCGCTGAGAAGATTCCTCGGCGATGAAGCACCCGCAAGATCCGCCGTTCAGCCCTATCAGGACAACGAGGAATATCTGCGCGATTGGTTCCAGTACGTGGATTTATATCGAGAATACCGAAAGCGCAAATCTTTCAACTCGTCTGAAGCGATGCGGATGGAACAGGCTGAACTGAAGCAATGGGAGAAGCGTCTTGCCCGCCGCTGCAGCAGCTCAAAGAAGACTTTTCCATTGCAGGAATTGGTGCAATCGCACCAATTGGAGTGGGTGGAACAGATCATCCTGGTTTATGTTCTGAAAAAAAATCTGGATGGCAACGCTTGTCCACGTGATGAAGTGTTGGACTTAATCAGCGAAGATGAATACGACCAACAGCAAAAAGCCCGCTACTTCGATCCGGGGAGTCGTCTGCTGCGAAACGGATTGATCGAGGTGTTGCAATTTCGCATATTCGACACACTTTTCGCTGAATTGAAACTGGGACCAGGGGTATCCAACCGCATTCTGAAAGAGAATCACAGCGGCGAGGATGCTCAGAAAGTGGATGATATAATCGGAAGCAGCGACCTTGTGAAACTGGAAGATCCGATGGAAGATTTCTCGCGGTTGATCCTCCCTGAATCCATCAAGAAGACTCTGCTTATGGCGATGGGGGAATGCCGCCGCGATATCGGCGGGATTCTGCGCAGCTGGGGCTTCGGGACTTATTCGTCCGGCCATGAAGCGGATTTCTGCAAGCCTTCACGGTTGATGCTCTTCTACGGACGTCCTGGTACGGGGAAAACCTTCGCGGCGCGGGCGTTTGCGCGCGAACTGGGCAAGCAATTGTTGGTCACGGATGTTTCGCGGCTGCTTTCTTGCTGGGTGGGAGAAAGCGAAGCGAACGTGAGCCGACTCTTTAGCCTGTACGAACAGATCGCGCTGCGCGTCGAAAATCCGCCGATCCTGTTACTGAATGAATGCGATCAGTTCCTGACGCAGCGCGGATACGCCGACCGCAGTGTGGATCGGATGTACAACCAAATGCAGAATCTGTTTCTGGAAGCGTTCGAACGCTTCCAGGGGATTTTGATCGCCACCACCAATCTGCGCGACAATCTGGATCCGGCATTTTCGCGACGCTTTCATCTGAAACTGGAATTCCCCATGCCGGATCCCGAGAGCCGTCTGCGGCTCTGGAGAATCCACATCCCGAGCGCTCTTCCTTTGGCGCAGGACGTGAATCTGCCCGCTCTGGCGCAGGAGTACGCGCTCACCGGCGGACAGATTGCAGTCATCGTAAAAAACGCGGCTCTGGAGGCGGCTCAAATCGGAGATCAAAACCGGGGCGTCTCGATGGATCTGCTACGCAAATATATCCAGATAGAGCTGTCATCATCCTTCTGCGGCGGGTCAAAACACTCCTGGGGATTCAGCCTGCCGTCTCAACGAATGAAGTATCAAGTAAACTGTCAGGAGGCAATATGAAAGACGAGCTTATGGATAGTCTGAATGCAAAATTTGAGCTTCTGCAGGCGAAAGTCCTTCTTTTGGAAAATGATCTGATGTGGACGCAGAAGCGGCTGCTCTGCTGGGAAAAGCTCCTCTGGCGATGCTGCGACAACCTGCCACCGGAAGAATCGAGTCTGAAAGAAATTATCGGCGATTTTCTCAAGGAATCCAGCGCCATCGAACTGGAGATCAAGGCGCAGATCGCTCAGGGCGGATCCGCAGCGATATTCACGAAAAAAACGGGTTCTCAGGATTTGCAGGATCAGAGTGTATCCGCTCAGAAATATCGCGAGCAGCTGGATCGGTTGCAGAGTAAGAATCTGGAAGAGATCTACAACGAATTCCGCATGGAATGCTATGAAATGCTGAGCCGCTGCTTGCAACGGGAGATGGATTGCAATTGAGAAAAGTGCCGGTCGGAGCGGCGCCCTTCAAGAGCAGTAGTTACGGGAGGGATGAAAACGGAGATTACTCTTGATTTTTGATCCGCAAGCAGTTAAATTGCCGGAGAAGCTTCCATTCATCCGGTGTTAAATATGCCAGAACAAACATCCTTGGTGCGCTGCATTCAGATCCTCAGCCGTCTGGCGAACCGCGGGCGGATCACCGTCGAAGAACTGCACCGCTATTTCGAAGGTAAAGTTAGCCGCCGCACTCTGCAGCGCGATCTCGTGCGCCTCTCGGAAGCGAATGTCCCGTTGATCTCGGAACCCGGCGAAGGCAGAGAACTGATCTGGTCCATCGAACCGCACTACTTAAAATTCATCCCTTTGAATCTCGGTCTGGATGAATTTTTCTCGCTGAAAATCCTGCAATATGCTTCCGAACTGTTCAACGGTTCCCCCATCGGGACGGACTTGGAGGAAGCCATTCAGAAGATCAAACAACTGGTGCCGTCCGATGTGCTGGAATCCTCCGATGCGATGGATATGGAAGGAGAATTCCTTGGGGTTCATCGCTACGGCTATATAGATTACCGCCGCTGCGGACAGCAGCTGCGCGATTTTCTCTGGGCGGCGGTGCACCGTAACGTCTGTCAGGTGGAATATCGTAAGCCGGGAGATGAGAAGCCGAATTGCTACGAAATCCACCCCTACACTCTTTTACATCACAAGGGTGCGTTTTACGGCATCGTCTATCAACCCTGGCACAAGACTTTCATCTATATCTTGATTCACCGCATCCAGAAGCTGGAACCATCCAATGTGCGCTTCGACCGGGATCCGAATTTCAATTTGAACACTTTTTTAAAGGGTGCGTTCGGAATTTTCCGCGAAGAGCCTGAAGATGTCACGATCGAATTCACACCGCCGGTGTCGAATACCATTCGGGAACGGGTCTGGCATATGAGTCAGCAGCTGGAAGAAAAGAAGGACGGATCGGTACATCTGCATATGACGGTGGCGGTCAACCCGGAACTGGTAGCCTGGATCCTATATTGGGGAAGATTTGCTCGAGTTATCGGCCCGGGGAGCCTGGTTCAAGCGATTGCAGACTCCCTGAGTTCATCTCTAGAATATTACACTTCGTAAGCCGGCCGTGAATAGCTTGTAATCACCTGCCCATGCAGATGCCCGTGGCTTCGGCGGTGCGCACTAATTGCCCTTCCGGATCCACTTTTTTCTGTCGGCCGACGGCTTGCCGCAGCGGCACGTTGATGATGGTCGTGCCCCGCAACGCCACCATCTGCCCGAAAGCGCCCTGCGCCACCAGATGGACGGCTTCGCAACCCAATCGCGTAGCTAATATTCGATCGAAAGTGCTGGGACCACCTCCCCGTTGGATATGCCCAAGCACCGTCACGCGGGTTTCGATCTTCATCAGACGGCTGATCTCCCTGCCGACCTCGTGGCCGATGCCCCCTAAACGCGCCAAACCCATCGTCTGTTCTGCCGTCTCCTGCACGACCATCTGCCCACCTATAGGGTGAGCGCCTTCCGCCACGACGATGATGGAAAATTTCCTGCCAGCCCGACTGCGCTGTTCGATTGTATCGAAGATCGCTTCGGAGGAGTACGGAATTTCCGGGATCAGGATCACGTCGGCGCCGCCCGCCACGCCCGAATGCAGAGCGATCCAGCCGGCGTCTCTGCCCATCACTTCCAAAACCATACAACGATGATGGGATTCGGCGGTGGTGTGCAGTTTATCCAGAGCTTCCGTCGCCGTGGTGATGGCGGTGTCGAAACCGAAGGTGACATCCGTGGCGGAGATGTCGTTGTCAATCGTCTTCGGCACACCGACGATCGGTGCACCCCGCTCATGCAATTCTTTTCCGATGGTCAGACTGCCGTCTCCCCCGATGACGATCAGAGCGTCCACTTTCAGATCCTTCAGCCGTTGCAAAAGCACGCCGGACATATCTTTCTTGACGATCGTTCCGCCTTCTTCTACCGGATAGCTGAAGGGATTGCCGCGATTAGATGTGCCCAGGATGGTTCCTCCTCGGTAGAGCAGTCCGGCTACGGAACGCAAATCCAACGGGACAGGATCCCGATTCTGCACCAGCCCATCATATCCATCCTGAATGCCGATGACGCGGTCGCCGTAGTGAATTGCAGCGGTTTTCACCGCTGCGCGGATGACGGCGTTCAGTCCCGGCGCGTCGCCGCCGCCGGTGAGTATGGCAATGATTCTCGACATATATACCCCGGTGTTATTCTTCGAAAGGTCCCTTCCCCTGACGCAGCACCAATGGTTCGTCGTTTGTCAGATCAATGATAGTGGATCGCTCATCAGGGAGCAGCCCCCCATCAATGACGCATCCCAGCTGTTTGCCGATCGCTGCTTCGATTTCTTCCGCTTCCAAAAAAAGTCCGTGATCCGGAATCTCCGCGCTGGTGCTGAGAATCGGATGTCCCATTTCGCGCACCAGTTCCTGAACGACTCGGTTATCCGGAGATCGGATGCCGACTGTATGCTGTTTCATCAACATCAGCTTGGGTACTTCATTCGTGGCTTTCAATATGAAAGTATATGGACCCGGCAAAAGTCTGCGCATGATTTTATATGCCGGATTGGAGATTCGACCGTAAATCGCCGCCGTGCTCAAGTCGTCCACTAAAAGAGCCATTGGATGCCCGCGGTCCACGCGTTTGATTTGATAGAGCCGCTCCATCGCCTTTTTTTCCAATAGACTGCAGCTCAAGCCGTAGACGGTATCCGTGGGCAGAGCGATGATATTTCCCTCTCGCAGCAGCTGCGTAGCGATGCGGATCAAACGCACCTGCGGGTTGATGGGATTGATTCGAAGAACCATAAATGCGCTTTTATTCTCACCGTGCGGATTTGCAAACGGAATAAGATACGAAATGAGAACGCCAAAGGAAAGTTTTTTTCATTCAATTCAGAGGTTTACGATGATCCCTGCTTCGAAACGCGCGGCGCGAGAAAAAACTTGACATTGTGCGGCATTTGTCGTACATTTATGCCTGAACCGCGAACGCCGGGGTGGTGAAACTGGTAGACGCAGGGGACTCAAAATCCCCCGACCCTCGCGGTCATGCGGGTTCGATTCCCGCCCCCGGCACGATGTACGGCTTGCTTGAGCCGTATTTCCATCTAAACCGAATCATCGTACTTCTCGCCTTCTTATGCTGGATTTGAGATTCCTCCGGGAAAATCCCGATCTCGTGCGCCAGGGGATCAGGAATAAACGGGAAACCGCCGATATTGAACCGATTCTGAAATTAGACGAGGAGCGGCGCTCCATCCTCGTCGCCGCGGATCGTCTGAAAGCCATCAAGAACCGCGTATCGAAAGAGATCGGACAGAAGGTCAAATCCGGCGAAAACCCAGCGGATTTGAAGGAAGAGATGCGAAAGACTTCCGAACAGATCGCCGGCTACGACCAGCGTCTAAAAGAGATCGAGAGCGAGCTGGCGGCGCGGCTCGACTGGATCCCCAATCTCCCTCACCCCGGCGTCCCCGTCGGTGAAACATCCGAGGACAACCGGTTGTACCGGCAGTGGGGTATCGCCCCGAAGCCGGATTTCGCGCTGAAAGATCACTTGACTTTGGGTCAAGAACTGGATATATTAGATTTCCAGAGAGGCTCTAAAATCACCGGATCCGGATTTCCCGTGTACAAGGGGAAAGGAGCGGCTCTGGAACGCGCGCTGCTCAACTTTATGCTCGATCTGCACACGCGCAGACACGGATATACGGAAGTTTTCCCCCCTTTCCTCGCCAATCCCGATTCCATGCGCGGCACCGGGCAACTCCCCAAGTTGAGCGAGGATATGTACTACTGCCCTACTGACGACCTCTATCTGATCCCCACCGCCGAAGTGCCGCTGACCAATCTGCACCGGGATGAGATCCTGAAAGAAGATCAACTGCCCATATACTATACCGGATACAGCGCCTGCTTCCGCCGCGAAGCCGGATCGTACGGACGGGAAACCCGCGGATTTCTGCGGGTGCATCAGTTCAACAAGGTCGAGCTGGTGAAGTTCGTGCATCCGGATTCTTCGTATGACGAGCTGGAAAAATTGCTGAGCGATGCCGAGGAGGTGCTGCAACAATTGGGACTGCACTATCGGGTCATGGAACTCTGCACGGGGGATCTCTCCTTCGCTTCCGCCAAGACGTACGACATCGAAGTCTGGGCGCCGGCGGAAGGCAAATGGCTGGAAACTTCCTCCGTCTCCAACTTCGAAGATTTCCAAGCGCGGCGCGCGAACATCCGCTTTCGCGAGAAGGAGAGCGGAAAAGTCCGCTTTGTTCATACGCTGAATGGTTCCGGCGTGGCGACATCGCGCCTAATGGTGGCGCTGCTGGAAACCTATCAGACTGATGAAGGGACAGTGATTGTGCCGGAAGTATTGCGGAAGTATGTAGATTTCAGCGTTGTTACGTAAAATTTGTGCCTTACGCGGCTGCAACAAACCACTCCTGCGCAGACAAAAGCAAATATAGCTGAATTCATCGTACCGGTCGAGCGGGGAAAGCATTTCATTAGTTCCCAGCAAATCACCAAATCAATAACCGAATTCCACTATGCAGATGAATATCGCCCAAAAGTTGATCGCCGCCCACCTAATCTCCGGGAAGATGATCCCGGGAACGGAAATCGCCTTGAAGGTGGATCATACCTTCACTCAGGATGCCACGGGGACATTGGCTTTCCTCGAGTTCGAAGCCATGGGCGTGCCGCGCACTTGCGCCGAGCTGTCCGTCGCCTATGTGGATCACAACCTCCTGCAGACCGATTTCCGCAACGCCGACGATCACATCTTCCTGCAGACTGCCGCTGCAAAGTACGGCGTGATCTTCTCCCGCCCGGGCAACGGGGTCTCTCATCAGGTGAACCTGGAGCGTTTCGGGATCCCCGGCAAGTCGCTGGTGGGTTCGGATTCGCACACCTGCACCGCCGGCGCTTTAGGAATGCTGGCGATCGGCGTAGGCGGGCTGGATGTCGCGATGGCGATGGCGGGGCACCCCCTATTTATCTTGATGCCCAAGATCTTCGGCGTGAAACTGACCGGCAAACTGCCGCCTTGGGTTTCCGGCAAAGACGTCATTTTGGAAATGCTGCGCCGTCATTCGGTCAAAGGCGGGGTGGGCAAAATCATCGAATATTACGGTCCGGGTGTGGCGACGCTGGAAGTCGGCGACCGAGCCACCATCGCCAATATGGGAGCGGAACTGGGCGCCACGACGACGGTTTTTCCCTCTGACGCCAATACCCTGAAATATCTGAAATCTCAGAACCGCGAGGATTGCTGGGTTCCGATCACAGCGGATGAAGGAGCGACGTACGATGAAAACGACGAGATCAATTTGTCGGAATTGGAACCCTTGATCGCCTGCCCATCCTCGCCGGACAACGTCGTCCCCGTGCGGGAAGTCGCCGGCAAACCGGTGCATCAGGTCATCGTCGGTTCATCCTGCAACTCTTCACTTCGAGACTTGCTGGTGGTCGCACAAGTGATGGTGGGCAAGTCGGCTCATTCGGAAGTCTCCTTCGAAATCAATCCCGGCAGCCAGCAGGTGCTGGAGAATGTGGCGGCGGTCGGAGGCGTGCAGACGCTCATCCGATCCGGCGCCAGGATTCACCAATCCGGCTGTCTGGGATGCATCGGCATGGGGCAGGCTCCGGCGACCGGAACGATTTCCCTGCGCACCTTTCCCCGTAATTTCCCCGGCAGATCCGGAACGGAAAACGATCAAGTTTACCTCTGCAGCCCAGAAACCGCGGTGGCGGCGGCGATCACCGGAAGGATCACCGATCCCCGCGAACTGGGGGAATACCCCTCGATCGAACTGCCCGAACGGGAGCTGATCTGTGACCGCCTCCTGGTGCCGCCGGCTGCGGACGGGTCGAAAATCGAAATTCGGCGCGGCCCCAATATCGTGCCCTTGCAGCCGCTCGATCCGATCCCCGATGAGATGATTCTGGATGTCCTTCTGAAGGTCGGCGACAACATCAGCACCGACACCATTATGCCCGCCGGCAATGAAGTCCTCCCCCTGCGATCCAATATCCCCGCCATCGCCGAGCATGTATTTTCTCGAATTGATCGGAGCTTTCCGGAACGCGCCCGCAAGGTTCGGTACGGCTTGGTGGTCGGAGGCATCAACTACGGTCAAGGCTCCAGCCGGGAACATGCAGCTCTGGCACCGCGGTATCTGGGTCTGCGGGTCGTGCTGGCCAAGAGCTTCGCGCGCATTCACCGATCCAACCTGATCAATTTCGGGATCCTTCCGCTGATCTTCGCGGATGCTTCGGACTACGACATCGTCGCAGCCGGCGCACAACTGAAAATCAGCGGGCTCAGGGGGCAAATGGCTTCCGGTGATAGGATCGAACTCGAACTCCTCAACCCGACGCGCGGAATCACCGTTCGGCACGACTTGACCGATCGGGAGAAGGCGGTGCTGCTCGCCGGAGGATTGATCAACACCATCCGTCGGAATCCGTCGTGAAGAAACCGATTCCCATCGGCGTATCGCCCCGTCACGTTCACCTTTCCAAGGAAGATTTTCACCGCGTCTTCGGGCCGGAGGAATCCCTGACTCGCGTCCGGGATCTATCTCAAAGAGGCCAGTTCGCTGCACAACAGCTTGTTACTCTGGCGACGCCGGTGGGACGCATCGAAAACGTGCGAGTTCTGGGGCCTTTTCGATCCGCATCGCAAGTGGAACTGGCGAAAACCGAAGCCGTGCGTCTGGGGTTGAATCCTCCGGTGCGTGATTCCGGCGATCACGAAGGGACGCCCGGCATCACCCTCATCGGTCCGGCGGGGCGGGTGGAAATTCCGCGAGGCGTTATCCTGGCGCAGCGGCACGTGCATATGACGCCTGCGGATGCGCGGGCTTATGGTGTAATAGACAAAGAGATCGTCTTCATGGCGGTCGCGACTCCACCGGGCGACGCCCCTTCGGCTCCGCGTACGACCATCTTCGGCGATGTCTTGATCCGCGTGGATGAGAATTACCGCCTGGATTTCCATCTGGATACCGACGAAGCCAACGCCGCGAACGTGCGCACCGGCGATCTCGCCGTCCTTTTCAAAATCGGTTCCGCACCCGTTCAGAATCAGCGCCGCTACTACGAAAAAAAACGGCTTTACAACGAACGCGACGTTTTGAACGCTCTGCGGGACGGTGCCGTCATCCTCGTGGAAAAAACGACGATCCTGACGCCTGCGGCGTGGGATCTGGGCAGAACCAAGGGTGTCTTTGAATATCGTTGAACGGCGCGAGGGAATGCCAGCTTCGCAAAATCTGATCGTGTCTGCATCAGTCCACCGAATCCATTGTATCATAAAAAAGGCGGGAGATCATCCCGCCTTATCTTTCCCTATCGTAGGATTCAAAACCTACAATCCGATATTGCGCAGCTCCGCCGCACGCTGAGCATTATACCCCAGCGCTTCAAAATTCAGGATGCCGTTCGGGTCGTGGCAGTCCGAACAGACCCGCCCCTGCTTCTGGATCCCATGATTGATCATCAGGTTCCCTTCGTTGCGCATCGGGCTGGGAGCGATGCGATCCATACTGAAGTGAGTATTCCACTCGGAGATGCCCATATACTGCATGAAACGATCCATTAAGTAAACTTTGAAGAGGAAGCCGTACATCTTCCGGATGATCGGTTTCTCCACAGCCGCTTGGACCGCCGCGACGGGATCCCCGGTGGTGTAGTACGTCTTGTAATCAACCGGTAAGATCATACCTCCGTAAGGACCCTGATTGTTTAAATCCTCATACATGATCGCCTGGAAGCGTTTGAAGGGCGTGATCTTGCTCTGTCCCGCTCGCGCCAGCGGGCGGAAGAGCTTCTCGTAGTTCTGCTTGTAATCGAAAGATTCAGAGCCATCCCAGAGTGGATTGGGATTCATCGCCAGCGCGAAGTAATTCGAATTTTCATCCGGGTTGTCGCCTAACGCATTCGCCATAAAAGTGCCATAACCGTTGAACCATTTGTAAACGATGCCGTCGCCCGGCTTTCCGCCGTAAGGCGCATCCGACGGACCCCAGATACCGGCGTGTTCGTGGAAAGCCGGCTTCGACCAATCGCGAAAGATCAGGTTGTCGGGGTAGAGTTCGTGAATGTGGCAGGTTTCGCAGGCGATGCGCTCGGTGTGATCGTTGTAAAAATCGGCGTATTCGCCTTTATTATGCGGGGTCTGTCCATGGCAGCCGGCGCAGGAAACTTCTATACCGGGCAGATCGTTGGCGACCAGATCCACCCCCGCCGTTCCGCGGGCGATCTTATGCCCCCGGCTGACATGGCAATCGAGGCATTCCAGACCCGCCGCGGCGTGCACGTCCCAATCCGGGGCGAACGGCGTCCCCCGCTTGGCTCCGGGATGCAGAATGCGCGGATGTTCTTCGCCCAATTGGAGCGAAGCGAGATTGCCGGGATAGGTGTCTCCGCCCAGATTATGCTGATGACAGCGCAGACAGGTCTCATCGGTCGGCTTGCCGACGGAAAGAGCGGCGATGAAGCGACGATCCTGATTCCAGCGCATCCTGCCGTCACGATCGCGAACCACCTGGCGCTGGTTCATATCATACTCCGCCGCGTGACAGATCAGGCAATCCGTGGCTTCCCATTCGGCATCGGTGGGGCTATACCCAGGCATCATAGCGCCCGAGATCGGACCATACTGCCCCACGATGTGACACTGTCCGCATCCTTCAGACAGCGTATCTCCCTTCGCTGTGGGAATTAACTCCGCCCAACCCGTCCAGGTGAAAGTGCCAGTGACGCCGCAGGCGCGATCCATCTTGCCCAGAGGAAAATTCGCAACCGGCTCGCCGTTGTAACCGTACGTGGAAAATCCGTTCTTAGGCGCGAAGGTGAAATGGGTGGTGCTGGTGAGATCCTTGCGAAGATTGACCTGGCGGTATTCCCCTTTGTCATTCTCCACCTGAATGGTTTGATGACATTTAAGGCAGGTCGAAGGTCCTTCGTAAGATCGAATCCCTCCCTTGCGGAAATACTGGATGTGATCGAATTGCGATGCATGTTCGCGCGAACGCAGCTTTCGCAACAATTCATTCTCACGCCGCTCTGCAGATTGTCCGCGGGATACCAGGGAAGCTGCCAAGGCTTCGAACTGCTCCGCAGTGACGGATTCGACCGGATAGTTGATCTTTTTGGGGCGCAGCTCCGCCGGCATCATTCTGTTGATCAGATGTGACCAATTGCTCTGCACAATCACCGCGAGAAGCGTCAAAATGAACAGCGTTCGCGACGTAATGCGCAATCCTCGGTTCTTTGCGGCGAGGGATCCGATCAACAACGCGCATAAGATCAGCAATTTTAAGATCCAGGCGATCATCTGTTTCTCCGGAAAATTCATTTATTTAGATGCACTGCGGTGTGAAAGGATTCACGTAATATGGAGGGTTTTTTCGACTATTCGCTTCTTGTAGAAAAAGCGGCGGAGGTGAGTTCCGCCGCTGAAGGTGAATTCAGTGAATTCGCAGATCGGTGATTGTCGGTTCAACGCCGTTTTATGAATCTTCGGATTCCGACGGCTTGGAATCCGATTTCTCTTCTTCGCCACTCTCCGCATCATCTTCCAAAATCTTTTCCTCCCCATCCGGCTTGATCACCCCTTCGCGTTTCAGCTCTTCATACCAGAGCGAATGGTGCTCCCGGACGTCGCGGACATTCATCTTGCCGGTAAGCCAAGTCCAGCTCATCGGGTACATTTCCGGATGAAAGATCACGAAGAAGAAATGCCAGACGACGATGGCTAAAGTCGCCAGCCAGGCTTCGTAGTAATGCACGGTCTGAGCGACTTCGATCGCCCAAACCGGCAGGATGTTCATGAATCGAACCGGGAACCAGAGGATGAAGCCGGTGAGCGCCATAATAAAAGTGCCCCAGACCAGAGCCCAGTACTCCCCCTTCTGGCTGTACTCGAACTGTCCGAACTGCGGCTTATCCTGGCTCAAGCCGATGTGAAACATCAAGCTCAACCAGACATCTTTCGCGTCCTTCTTGGTCGGAATCAGAGCGATCAACTCTTCACGCCCTCGGCGGCTGAAGAGGATATATCCGATATGAAAGACCCCGAATGCGATCAGCAGCACCGCCATCACGCGATGGATGACGCTCCGCAATCCTTCGTGCAAACCCAGCGCGCTCAGAGCGCGCACCCAGGCGGCGTCAGGAAATTTCAATGCAAAACCAGTGACCGCCAGCCCGATAAACGTGACGGTGAGCACCAGATGCTGCACAATCTGCATCCTGTCGAAACGAGTGATGGTCTGACCGGATTCCTGCCGCCTTTTCGCCCGTAGCATATGCCAGTTCAGGATGATCAGGTTATGGATGACCATCCCGCCGATGATGAACAGCAGCAGGAAGAGGTAAAGGTTGCGCACGACGACATTGACGGGGCTCTCCAAGCGTCCCAGACGAGCATGCGTATAGGATTGGGCGAATCTCTGATTGGCGCCGGGATGGCATTTGCGGCAGGTTTCCACGACGTTGGCGGGATTCACCGTGGAAGTGCTGTCTGCTGCAGGCTGAACATTGTGGCTGGTGTGACAAGCCGAACAGGTGGCAGCGCGCTCTGATCGCCCTCGCACAGCTAATCCATGATAACTGTCTTCATACGTTTGCACCACACTCCCTTCCAACCCGTATTTACGGATGATGACCGGATTGTTGTGGCAGCGGGCGCAGGTCTCCTGAGCCTGTCGCGCCGCGGACGTGGGACTCTGCGGATTCTCCGGCGACAGGATTTGATGTTCACCATGGCAACCGGTGCAAGCCGGGCTGTCCGTGATGCCCACTTTCAACGCTCGACCGTGGATGGACTCCTGATATTCCATGCGGATAGAATTATGGCACTTGCCGCAGGTTCCTGCGATATTGTTGATGTTGATCTCCGAACGAGGATCCCCTGCTCCCCTCAGGGAATGATCCCCGTGGCAATCGGGGCAAGTAGCGGCGGTTTCTAATCCCCGGCGGATCGCTTGACCGTGAACGGATCCCTCATAAGTCAGAGCGGCGCGCGGCAACCGGATCAACCCTTCCGCCATAACCGACTCTTCCCCGTGACATCTTCCGCAGGTCAGATGTATATTCTTGCGATGAATGGGAGATTCCGGATCCTGCGCCGTCAGGATGCGGTGATCTCCATGACAGCTGGTGCAATCCGGGGCATCTCTGATTCCTTTGGAGAGGGCATAGCCATGCAGGGACACTTCGTATTCGTCCTCGATCTTTTCGTGGCACCCTCCGCAAGTGGCTCGGTTGCGCCCCTTTTGAAGGTAAACCTGATGCCCTGTATGGCATTTATAGCAGACCGCGGAATAACCATGACCATCCGAAAAGGCTTGACCATGGACGGAACCCGCAACGGCTTCCGCTCTGCCCTGATGGCAATTCTGACAGGCTTCCCGGGCATTCGCCAGGCGCGTGACGCTGTGCGTTCCGCCATGGCATGCAATGCAATCGGGCGCATTGAGATTCCCCTGCCCGCGGGCAACGCCGTGCGGTCCGGCGGCATACGCCTCGAATTGATGAGGATGGCATTCCTGACAGCCGCCTTTTGGACCGGGTTTCAACTGCCGCAAGCTATGAGAACCATGGCATTCAGAACAAGCGCAAGCCGCTCCTCCATGCCCGCTTTGACTCAACATAGACGACACCGGTTTATGACACCGGTCGCAGGAACTGCAGGCATCGTGTCTGCTGCTCATCGCGTGCACATCGCGATGACAGCTATTGCAGTCGGGCGCTCGACGATCGCCTGCGGTGAGAAGTTTGCCGTGCGGGCTGGTGAGATAAACGTTCGCGATATCTTCGTGACAGGGAAGGCACGAGGCAGATTTCAAAGGGGAGGGGTGGGGGTATTCTTTCTGATTTTCCAGATCCTGATGGCAATCCACGCAGGAGACACCCGCTTTGCCGTGAGGACTGGTATTAAATGATTTCAGGTCAACGTAGAGACTCGAGCCGTTATCGGCTTTTAATGTCTTATCGCTGTGGCAGGAGAGGCAGTCATCGTTGCTTTGCGCAAATGCGGCAAACGGCAGCCATATGAGGATCAGCAAAAATGGCAAGAATTTCAAATCCGGTTGACCCGCACCCCGGAGAAACCGCGATGAGGTTCGATTCAGCATCGTCCACAACCTCCTTTATGCAAATCCTGCCTGCTTCGCCTGTCTTGCAACGCGCTTTTCCGGGGCGATTTTTCGTCAGAACCTATTTCGGCGGCGGGCTGTTTCTGCGCGAGAGAATTTCATTTTCCCACCAAGTCAGAGCTTCTTCGCCGCACAGCAAGTTCTCCAACTCCTCTGCAGGGTCGGCTGGGTCCAACAAGAGGATCCAGCCGATGCCGTATGGGTCCTCCCAGAGAATCATCGGATCTTCATACAAGTCTTGATTCACTTCTACGATCTCGCCGGAGAGGGGGGCGTAGAGCAGTTTTTTCACGTTTTCGCCGCGCAGGAGACCGCAGGTCTCATCCTGCGACAGCTCATCCCCTTCATTGGGCAGGTCAATCAGCTCCGGTTTGCCGAGATCGCGAAGGAAAATTTCGTCCACTCCCAATCGAAAGAGATTCTCCCCTTCGCGGCGCACCCAGGTGTGTTCGCGATGGAAGAAAAGGTTTTCGGGAAAAGGGAGCATCAGCTTTCTTATTCTAAAGAGGAATTGCGGATCAAACCCACCCGCGTAAACGCATAGCCTCAGCGACGCGCGACACCGCCACCATATAAGCGGCGACGCGCATCGTTACGGTGTGTCTGCTCTGCATCGCGGTGACTTCTTGAAATGCGCGGGTCATTCGCGCATCCAACCGATGATGAATTTCGTCCAGCGTCCAGTAATAATTGCCGGCATTCTGAACCTGCTCGAAGTAGCTGACTATGACACCGCCGGCATTCGCCAGCAAATCGGGAATGACAAACGCCTTATTCTTAAACAAGATCTCATCCGCTTCCGGTGAGGTGGGTCCGTTCGCCAGCTCGCAGATGATCCGCGCTTTGATCCTGCCGGCGTTTTCCTCGTGGATGACGTTATCCAGAGCCGCGGGATAGAGCACATCCACCGGCAATTCGAGCAGATCGGTGTTGCTGATGGGTTCGCTGCCCGGGAAACCCGATAACTTCCCGGTGCGCTGTTTATGCTCGATCACTCGTTTTGGATCCAATCCTCCGGGATTAGAGATCCCGCCGCGGGAATCCGACACCGCGATCAACTTGCCGCCCAATAATTCCGAATGCAATACTGCAGCGAATTGGCCTGCGTTCCCGAAGCCCTGGACGGCATAGGTTCCGTTTTTAACATCCAAGCGACACATTCTGCACGCTTCTCGAACAGCATAGACACCACCGCGGGCGGTGGCATCCTGCCTTCCCAAAGATCCACCCAGCACCAGCGGTTTCCCCGTGATGGCTCCGGGATGCTTCTCCTCGCTGACGGCCTCATATTCATCCAGCATCCAGGACATTGTCTGAGAGTCGGTGTAAATGTCAGGGGCGGGAATATCGCGGGTGACGCCCAGCAAGCGCCCGATGGCGCGGATGAAAGCGCGAGACAATCTTTCCAATTCCATGGAAGACATCTTCTTTGGATTGCAAATCACGCCTCCGCTGGCGCCGCCCAAGGGCAGATCCAGCACGGCGGTTTTCCACGTCATCCAGGCGGCTAAAGCCTTGACGGTATCCATCGTTTCATCGGGATGGAAGCGCAAACCGCCCTGGGCGGGGCCGCGAGCATCGTTGTATTGAACTCGAAACCCGCGGAAGACCTGCGATCTGCCATCATCCATCTTCACCGGGAAATTCACCGTGAGCTCTCTCCGGGTGCTCTTGATCTTGGCGATGATCCCGGGGTCGAGTTTCAGACGGGGGAGGGCTTTGTCCACCGGTTTCAGGGCGACAT
>CAZUTK010000056.1:0-19422 GCA_964623265.1 uncultured bacterium
CTGAAGATTTCATGCACCTTTTCGCGCGCGACTCTCATCACCTCCCGCATCGGCGGCGCCTGACCGAGCTCCTTTTGAAGAGAAGTCATCCGCACACCGGCGATGCCGCAAGGCACGATGAGGTCGAAAGCGGCAAGGTTCGTGGTGACGTTCAAGGCGAAACCGTGATAGGTCACCCAGCGGCTGATCTTCACGCCGATCGAAGCGATCTTCCGTTGATTCACCCATACTCCGGTGAAGCCTTCCCGCCTGCAACCTCGTACCCCGAATTCACCGATGGTGCGCAGCAGAACCTCTTCTAGATCGCGTAGGTAGCGCAGGACATCCATTCGATCGGGCTGCAGATTGAGGATGGGATATCCGATCAATTGCCCGGGACCGTGATAGGTGACGTCGCCGCCGCGGTCGGTGGCTGCGAGTTCGATTCCCGATTCGGCGAGGACTTCCGCAGATGCCAGCAGATGACTCCGCCGGAAGCCGCTCCCCAACGTGATCACCGGCGGATGTTCGAGGAGCAGCAATTGATCGGGGATGTCCCCTGCTATGCGCTGAGCCCAGAGACGGCGCTGAAGGGCATAAGCTTCCTGAAAAGGAATTCTGCCGAGAATCCGAGTCTCGATCATAAGAAATGTCTATTTCTCGATCGCTCTGCCCAGAGTGTCCAATGCGGCTTGCATGACGGCTTCCGTCAGAGTCGGGTGAGCGTGGATGGTGTTACCGATGGATTCCGGGATCGAACCATGCGTCTGCGCCAGACAGAGTTCCCCCAGCAACTCCGTCGCTTCCGATCCGACGATGTGCGCGCCTAAGAACTCTCCATATTTCTCTTCGAAAATAAGTTTGACGAATCCTTCGCGATCCCCCGACGCCATAGCTTTCCCCGACGCCGAAAAGGGGAATCTGCCGATCTTCAGTTTCAGACCTTGCTCGCGAGCTTTCTCCTCCGTCCAGCCGATGGATGCCACCTGCGGCTGGCAATAAGTGCAGGAGGGTACTGTCCGCGGATCAATCCGATGCGCCGGCAGCCCCGCCATCTTTTCCACCGCCGCGATTCCTTCGTGAGAAGCCGCGTGCGCCAGCATCGGAGCTCCGATTACATCGCCGATGGCGTATATGTGCGGAACGCTGGTCTGATACGCGCCGCTGGTCTTGATGAAGCTCTTTTCGATCTCCACCCCCGCGTCCTCTAATCCGAGACCATCGGAATTGCCTTGCACTCCGACCGCCACCAGACAGAGTTCCGCTTCCCAGGCTTGAGCGCCTTTATCCGAATTTCCTTGAACCTTGACTCCCTTCGCCGTCTTTTCCACCTTCTCGACTTTCGCGCCGGTGAAAATTTTAATCCCGGATTTCTGGAACGACTTGCGCACTACATCCGCCGCTTCAGCGTCCTCCAGCGGCAGGATCTGCGGCAGCATCTCCACCAGCGTCACCTCAGTCCCGATGGAGTGGTAGAAGTAGGCGAATTCCACGCCGATCGCTCCGGCGCCGATGATGATCATGGATTTCGGCTGCTGCGGTAAGGTCATCGCCTGGCGCGAGGAGATGATTTTCTTGCCGTCCAGTTCGAGGTTAGGCAAGTTGCGCGGGCGGGCGCCCGTCGCGACCAGATAGTTCTTGCTCTTCAACTCGTGGATCTCTTCGCCGTCCGCATCGAATACCGTCAGAGTGTGCGCATCTTTGAACTTTCCTGTGCCCTTGAACACGGTTACCTTGTTCTTCTTCATCAAGAATTCTACGCCCTTCGACAGCCGATTGGCGACCTGGCGGCTGCGCCGGATCACGGCTGGGAAGTCCACCATCGGGGCGGTGGAGGCGATCCCGAATTCGCCGGACCGCTTTAGAAGCTGGTATATTTCCGCCGACTTCAGGAGCGCTTTGGTCGGAATGCAACCCCAATTTAAGCAGATCCCGCCCAGCTCTTCCCGTTCGATGAGAGCGACTTTCATGCCCAATTGGGAGGCGCGTATGGCGGAGACATAACCCCCCGGCCCGGAACCGATTACGGCGAGATCAAAAGACTGTGTTGAAGGCATCCGGATGCTTCCTATTCAAGATATATTTCACATTTCGAGGAATCTACGAATTCTACGTTCGGGATGCAAGAAAAATTTGCCTGGATATTGCAAGGTTTTATGAAAATCCGGAATTCCTTGGAAGGTTACTTCACCAGCAGCAGTTTCTGCAGATCCGTCTTGCCGCCGTGCCGTAAGACTAAGAAGTACATCCCGGAGCTGATATTCTCCGCTTTGAAAGTGATTTCGTGAATTCCCTTATCCTGCCGGCCTGAAAACAGATCCGCGACTCGTCTGCCGGCGAGGTCGTACAGGGTCAGACTGAGCGGGCCCGGGGAAGGCAAAGAATATCGAATGCGCGTCGTGGAATTGAAGGGATTCGGGTGATTCGGGTATAACTTGAACTCCGATGGGAAAAACGGCGCTTGCGTCGGAGGAACGCTTAGGAGATAATGGGACGATAGGATCAGATTGTCAACTCCCAATCTGTAATTCGAACTGGCGCTGTTTTTTCCTACGACTTCAAAGGTGCATTGATGAGTGCCCGCATTCAGATAGATTGCCCCGAAATCCTTCTGCGTGCTGCGGCTGACCAACGGCGCATACAAATCCACCGGAAGCCCTAAGACCGTGTTGTTGATCTTGACGGATGCGACTCCGTAGTCAGGCGCCTGCGTGAAATACGCGCTGACGTCATATGTATCCGGAAAGGCGACCTGGAAAATCAAGCGCACGTAATCCCCGATGGCATCCGAGATCAGGAGTAATTGATGCTGATTGCTCCAGTTCTCGCCGTAAGCGATCATATTCTGCTCGCGGGTGGAATCTCCGGGAGACGTCGTAAATATCGGCAGTAATTCAGCCTCATATAAATAATTACTGGATGTTCTGGCGTAGATTTCCTGGGAGGCGGGACCCTGATTTCCTGAGAAGTCCACAGCGGCGATTCGGTAATAATTGACCGTCCCCGGTGTGAGCTGATCATCCGTGTATTGCGGCAGCAGAGTGGCGGCGGCATAATGACTCGAATCCGGCAGAAAACCGGATGTCAGACTCCGGTAAATCCGGTAACTGTGGATCCCGATGTTGTCTTGCGCAGGATCCCATTGCAGGTGAAGCTGCCTCCCGTTTTCCAGCGGAATCGCCGCAGCATTTTGGACTTGGGTCGGCGCTTGCGCATCGAGTTGCGGCGGGATATGGGAGTAAACCTTATAATAATATTCGGTGAACCCTTGGTTGCCGCGATTCGTGAGGCTGATCGTCAACGAACCGGCGCCCTGTGTGTATGCAGCGGGGATTTCAAAGGTGGATTCGCCCCAGCGCTTGATATAATTGTAATCCGGATCCCGCCAATAACCCAAGCTGTCCCCGTTCACCCGAACGACAGCGATCTGTGGAAACACCGATGCATCGCGGCGCCGCACTAACCGGACGCCGGAATTATCAGGGTGAATGTTCACCGTGAATGTGGAGATCCCGAAATGCAGCCGTCCCTGGTCTGTGAAGTACTGCTCATCGTAAACGCCTGGGTAAGCGTAATAATGAGACTGCGGCGATTGCGCCCCCTGGACGGTGTAGTTGTGTTCGGCTTCCGAAGCCGGATCGCCGACATCCATTTCATCCGTCAGCATCAGCGTCAATTCCGGTTTGCGGTAGGAATACACCACCGAATTGTACGTCAACCGCGCGGTATTGCGATTCCCGTGCTCCGCTGAAATCCGGATCTGATTCGCGAAGGGGATCAAGTCCCCCATGAAAAAACGATATGCGGCTACTCTCCTCTCCGTTGCAATCTGCACCAGCGGCGCCCCGTGAACCGGCCTTGTGAAAGGACCCGACGCGAAATAATTCCCCGCGTTGAAATCGCCGTCGAAATCGGTCCCCTGCATGCAGGGCCAGGGGGAACCGTCCACGTACACGCGCAAGTCCCCGTGGAGAAATTCCATACCGGAGGCGGCGACCAGCGTCGCTTGCATCCCGATGACTTGTCCGTGGCCGAATAGATCTGCAAGCGTGATATCCTGATCAGATTCGGCGGTTTGATAGCCGTGCTGAGTGATGCAGAAGTAACCGCTTCCCTCGCCGTAAGCTTCTTCTTTATGCGTGAACTGGTAGCTGATTTGGACCGGTGCGGTCGTGAGCGGATTGAAAATCTGAATCAGGGCGCTTTGCCAGAAGGGCATAGGGAGGTAACAATAGAATTCATTGCCCGACACGCCCAACGGCAGAGCCGCAACGTTCGACAACCCCAGCGGGCTCGCGAAGAAAGCTCCGAAGGTGCACTCCACTTGAGGGGTCGGTGCGTCATCCCAAATGCAGCGCAGGATCAGGCTTTCGAGGACATTCAAAGTTGCCGGTGTGAGATTCAGCCGGATTCCGGTGATGTTCCCGGAACCGGCCAGCGAGAGCAATGTCCCAGTCTGACTGGGGAGGATGCTCACCGATCCGGTCGTGAAGACATTTCCGGTCGGATCCTTCGGATCTACGCCCGGATTCTGCCATTGCGCGACGATGGAGTCCGGTGAACTGCCGGTGAATGAAATGATAGGCGTGTTCGGTGGATATTTCTGATAGGTGATTTGGTAGGGCAGAGAACCGTTCACCAGACCGATTCTTATATTACGGGCGAACGGCATCGGCAGATAACAATAATAGCCTCCGGAAGAAACCGCCTGATTTCCCACCAGCGGAGCGAGGAAGTTCTGATAGACTCCGGAAAAGAGATTCCCCACAGTCGTGTTGATAGTCGGGACGACGTCATTGTCGAAGTAGATCAAGATGCGCAGATCGGGTGCCGCCGGGGAATATCGAAACCAGAGGCGGTAAACGCAGCCCGGACCGGTTTCTTCGAAAATCACCCGAAGTGAATCCAGTTGATAGAGGAACCCCGCGCCGTCTTCATCGCCGCCGGCGGGATCGGCGCTCGAGATTTGACCCGCATAAACCGCTTGACGCTGCAGAGGCAGATCGGCGACCCGGGCGACGGCGTCTATGCCGATGGGATATTGTGCTCGTGCTTCCGCAATGAAGAACGCTGCCAATTGGAGAGCGGCGTAGACAGCGGCGAAGAAATATCGCGCCATCCAGCATCGAACGATCCCGCCTCGGTGGATTCTCGCACGGCTTTTGCCAGAAATTTTCATTCCCTTCTCCTAATCTGCGGATCCCGTCAAATGCAGAGAATCAAGATGGGTCTGTCTGAATTCGAATTCATTGAAATGATGAGATTTGTAATCCCCTGTTCGCAACTTTTTTTGGACCTGAGACAGTTGTTCCCGTGCGACGGTCTCGCCGGCGGCGATCAACTCCTGCAGCCGCTCGAATTCAGTCCACTGGATGTTTTCGCGGATGGGGCGCAGGATGATATCCGCCTGTTTCAACGATTTTTCCGCCAGCAGCCGATTGGTCATGCGGACGGTTCGGAGAAAAACATCCAGAGTGTTGCGCGGCTCCGGTTCGCGGGTGCCGCAGCGATTGACATCCACCGCGATGACGAAATCCGCGCCCAGAGCTCGGCACGCTTCCACTGGGATTAAATCGGTGGCTTCGCCGTCCACCAAGAGCATCCCGTTGAATTCCACCGGCGGGAAAAAGCCAGGGATGGATGAACTGGCGGTCAACGCTTGCTTCAAGGAACCCGTACGCAGAACCACCCCCTTGCCGCTGATCAGATCCGACGCCAAAGCCCCGAAAGTCACCGGCAGGTCTTCGATCTTCACGTCTTCGATCAACAGGGAAAGCGCGTTCTCGAGGCGGCTCTGCGAAAAGAGCGATTTCCGCATAAAAGAGAGGTTGATGATGAGTCGTTGCTTGAATCTCTCCGCCACGTAATTCAAAAAATGATCCCCACGATTGTTCTTGATTCGGAAAAAGGGGAACTTCATTGGGGATTGATCTTTTTCCAGCAACGACATCATCCGGTTCGTAAGTGCCTCAGCCGAACCCGCTTGCAGAAACGCCGCCCCCACCACCGCTCCCATGCTTGTGCCGGTGATCACGCCTATCGGCAACCCGCTCGCCTCTAAAACCTTCAGCACACCGATGTGCGCCAGAGCACGAGCGCCTCCGCCGCCCAGAGCCACGCCGATTTTCGGGTACTGCTGCACTGAAGTTGCTTCGGGCAATTTATTTTGCGGCATCTTCATCTCTTCCCATTTCATTGCTCCTAAAATATCAAAGATTTTGATTGAAATCAACTGGAATTTGCGAAACCGAAGGAATGAATTTCGCGGTAATCCTCATCAAAAGGACAGAAAAGGAACGGAATCGAAATGTCGGAGTTTGAAGGGTGAAGATGTAAGGATGCAATCGGGTACGTGGGTTTGCAACTGCGAAAATGCAGGAGAAATTACATTATATTGCGTATACATATGTTCAATCATCAACTAATTGGGTCAAAATTTTGCTTGACTCATGCTGAGAATTCTATTATTTTATAGTCCCATTTGTTAGTTTTAACTCGGAGTATGCCGATGAACCCGAAGAAGAAAATCGGAGGGGATCTTTTCGCAATGAACGGAACTGCGGTGAAAACCGCGCCGAAAGAAGAAGCTAAGATATTGACGCCGACTCTCAGCGTTCGTCCATCTTCATATACGTACAGCGACAACTGCCTGGCGGTGCTGAAGAAACGCTATCTGGCGAAGAACGAGCGCGGTGAAGTGATCGAAACGCCCGAGCAGATGTTCCGCCGCGTCGCGAAGCACGTCGCCGCCGCAGAGAGCATCTTTAATCCGCAGCTGACCGAAGCGGAATTGACGGTCATTGAAGATGAATTCTACCATCTGATGGCTTCCTTGGATTTTCTCCCCAACTCACCGACTTTGATGAATGCCGGTCGTGATCTGGGGCAGCTTTCCGCCTGCTTTGTACTGCCGGTGGAAGACAGCATGGAAGGCATCTTCGACGCGTTGAAATACACCGCACTGATCCACAAGAGCGGCGGTGGAACGGGATTCTCCTTCTCACGACTGCGCTCCCGCGACAGCATGGTAAAGTCCACGGCGGGGACGGCTTCCGGTCCGGTCTCTTTTATGACGGTCTTCAATGCCGCCACGGAAACGGTCAAGCAAGGCGGAACGCGCCGCGGCGCCAATATGGGCATCCTGCGGGTGGACCATCCGGATATCGAGCAGTTTATTGATTGTAAGAAAGGCGAAAACGCCTTGAACAACTTCAATATCTCCGTGGCAGTCACCGATGAATTTATGGATGCGGTGAAGAACAAAGCGAAATTTACTCTGCGGGACCCGCGCAACGGTGAACCGGTGCGGCAGGTGGTGGCGGAAAAGCTGTTCGACCGAATCGTGGAAAACGCCTGGAGCAACGGCGAGCCGGGAATTGTCTTCCTCGATCAGATCAACCGCAGCAATCCGACCCCCGCCGTCGGCATGATCGAGTCCACCAACCCATGCGGCGAACAGCCCTTGTTGCCCTTCGAATCCTGCAATCTGGGTTCGATCAATCTGGATCACATGGTGGAAGACGGGGAGATCAACTGGGAGAAGCTGGAACGGACTGTGAAACTGGCGGTTCGGTTTCTGGACGACGTTATCGAGGTGAATCAATACCCGCTCCCCCAAATTGACGGTATGACCAAAGCCAACCGTAAAATCGGCTTGGGCGTGATGGGGTTCGCCGATATGCTCTTTCAGCTGGAGATACCTTACAATTCCGCGGAAGGAATCAAGCGGGGCGAAGAGATTATGAGCTTCATCCAGAAAAAGAGCCACCGCGCATCGGAAGAGCTGGCGACCTGGCGCGGTCCCTTCCCCAATTTCCTGAATTCGATCTACGAGACTCCCATCCGCAACGCCACCGTGACGACCATCGCTCCCACCGGCACGCTTTCCATGATCGCCGATTGTTCCGGCGGCATCGAACCCGCTTTCAGCCTGGTGTACGTAAAGAAAGTTATGGATGGACAGGAATTGCTGTATATCAACCGTCATTTCGAGAAAGCGCTGCAGCGCGCCGGCATCAAATCCGACGAGCTGATGGAGAAAATCGCCTCCAGCAAATCCCTGGAAGAGGTGCAGGAAATCCCCGAACCGCTGCGCCGCATCTTTGTAACCTCCTTTGATATTACGCCGGAGTGGCACGTCCGCATGCAGGCGTCCTTCCAGAAATTTACGGACAACGCCGTCTCCAAGACCATCAACTTCCCGCAGAATGCCACCGTCGCCGATGTCAAGCGCGCCTACTTGCTGGCGTACGATTTGGGCTGCAAAGGGTTGACCATCTACCGCGACGGTTCCCGCAGCGAACAGGTGCTGCACCGCGGTAAAACCGCAGGAAAAAAAGATGCGGCGGGAGAAGGCGTCGTGATGCCCACGCCGCGCAAGCGGCCGGCGGTGACGCGCGGGATGACGGAGCGCATCAAGACCGGAGACGGCGATTGTTACATCACCATCAATGAAGATGAGCAGGGCTTGTGCGAAGTTTTCACTTCGGTGGGCAAAGCAGGCGGGAATCTGGCGGCGCAATCGGAAGCGATCTCCCGCCTGATCTCCCTGGCGCTGCGCTCCGGCATCGCGCCCGAAATGATCATCAAGCAATTGAAGGGGATTTCCGGACCCAATCCCATCTGGGAAAACGGAACCCTGATCACTTCTGCGCCGGACGCCATCGCCAAGGCGCTGGAACGCTATCTGCAACGGCGGGAAGCGGAAATTTCCTCTGCCGAAGGAAAGAAACAACCGCTTCCCAATGTGCCGCACTCGCCACCCGCCGTCAGCAGCAAGAAAAAGGACATCGCCTTGCAGGAAATCACCGATCAATGCCCCGACTGCGGCGACCGCATCGCGCGTGAGGATGGCTGTCTGGTCTGCCGCAGCTGCGGTTTCACGCGCTGCGGATAAAACTGGGCCATCGGCTTGCGGGGGGCGGCTTCGGTCACCCCCCGCTGTGTTTATCTCCTCCGCCTCAAGCCCGCCGTATCCTTCCGAATTCGCTTGCTTTGTGATCCCGCATTTGCTATATTAGTGCTTTAATACGGATTTACTCGGATCCCCAATGGGTTTAACGGAGTTTATCGCCGATTACGCCACCAAGATGATCGCGGAAGGCGGCTATTTCATCGTCGCTTTGCTGATGGCATTGGAGAGCATGATCGCTCCAGTCCCCAGCGAGGCGGTGATGCCGTTCGCCGGCTTCCAGATCTTTGAAGGGAAGTTCACCTTCACCGGGACGATCTTTTTCAGCACCCTGGGCAGCATCATCGGATCCCTGGTCTCTTATTTTATGGGCTCCTATGGCGGCAGACCTGTTGTCCTGCGATTCGGCAAATACTTGCTGCTGGATGTGCATCATCTGGAAGCCACGGAACGCTTTTTCACGCGCTGGGGGGATAAGACCATCTTCGTCAGCCGTTTCATTCCGGTAGTGCGGCATCTGATCTCCATCCCCGCCGGAATCGGCAAGATGAATCTGCTGAAATTCAGCGTGTACACGATCTTAGGAGCCGCCATTTGGAATGGTTTTCTGGCTTGGGTCGGCTTTCGGCTGAAAGCCAATTGGGAAGAAGTGATGAAGTACAGCCACGTCGCAGATGTCATCATCCTCATCGCGCTGTTAAGCGCCGTGGCTTATCTCGTATATAAACAGAAGAAGCGCATCGCCGCTTCGCGGATCAAATAATGGAATTCCCTAGAATTCAACGGTATGAGAACCATTGTCTTGCTTTCGATCTCCAACGTCTTTATGACGTTTGCCTGGTACGGACACTTGAAATACAAGAGCGCGCCGCTGGTCACGGTCATTTTCGTCAGCTGGCTGATCGCCTTTGCGGAATACTGTTTTCAGGTGCCCGCTAATCGAATCGGCTCCTATCAATTCACGGCCGCCCAGTTGAAAACGATTCAGGAAGTGATAACTCTCGTCGTGTTCTCCGTGTTTTCCGTGGTATACTTAAAGGAAGACTTTAAGTGGAATTATCTCGTGGGATTCTGCCTGATGGTTGCTGCGGTCTTCTTCATCTTCAAGAAGTGGTGAGCTCGCTTCATCGGTTTCGAGGTTCGGATTCAACCTTCCGATTTTCCGTTGACATCTCCGATTTCTTGGAACTTTATGAGGCTTAAAGAATTCAATCAATAGAGCCATCCGTTAAGAAAGGAAAGCAAATTTTCATCCTTTTTTTTCGTAGATTATCACGGAATGGGGACGACATGGTTTCGACGGGACAGGAGGGAGCTGGATCAGCAGGTCGGGGATGAACGAAGCCTCGTGAAAAAATCGTTCAAAAACACAAATGCCGACTACGGCTATGCTCTGGCTGCTTAATCAATAAGCGGCCACGTCCCTCTGGATCCTCGCCTGTCGGATGCGGATGCGGGCGTCAATCAGACGGGCTGGCGATCCGCCTTGCCACAGCGCGGATCGCGAGATCTTTGTGGCTGGTCTTCGCTTAGATCTGTCGGCGGATTTTGGCGGAGACGAGATCTGAACACCGACTAAGCCTGTAGCGGGTCCTTTTGCCGCTGTTTCGGACGCGGGTTCGATTCCCGCCGTCTCCACGAAAATTTCATACCGCAGACTTGCAGGATTCGAGCGAATATCGTATCTTCTTGCAATTCTGCGGTTTTTTTTGGATTCCCGCTCAATGTCCGATCTGCTCATCTGCGTTCATCGCCGCGATTTTCCGGCGGCGATCCCTCACGAATTCTACCTGCCTGCGGATGCCCCGGTCCTCATCGCCGGCGAGATCGGTATCCTGTCTCGTTCCCGGACCACCGTATTGAATTCACGCCAATCGCCGCAAGTGGAACAATTCTCCCCCTGGATCCAGAGCACCCTGAATCTCCTTCGAAATTTCGATCCTGAGACGACGGTTCTGGTCTCCAGCACCGGTCTGGTCACCTGGGACTTTTTGACCTGGGCGGGGGGCAAATCGGGATTCAACATCGCGCTGGTCTTTCCCGCGGGCAGCGGGCAGAATTTCAACATTCTGCTGGCGAAAGCGATTCAAGATCTCGGTCTGGATGCGAAGCGCACCGTCGGACTACGCCCCTTAAACATCCGGTGCTCGAAGGATTCCGCGCACGATCAAGCTCTGCGCGACCGCTGGATTCTCAGCTTAAGCCATCGGATCGTGCCGGTTTGTTTGCGAGCGGGGGGGAATTTTCAGCATTACCTGAGCGACCCACGACTCCCATTGGATGCCTTGAACAATTCATATAAAATTCCGCATGCGCCTTTCGCTGGAAAGAAAAAACCGCTCTTAGCCGGCGAAGTGAGACTGCCGATATGGTATTCAGCGGATCGCTACTTGATCCATTGGACGCGGTCCTGCACGGGTCCTTTCTCAGAGGAACGCACTGCGGATTATTTCGAGCGGGTTTTGCAGAACGCATCAAACGAAGGCGGCATTTCCACCCTGAAACGCATCCTGAACGAACGAAAAATCCGAGCCTCAAACCGGTTGGTGCGCGGCGGTTACCCTGTCGTCCCTTTTACGGAAAGGCGCCCCGAGGAGCTTCCGGATCTCATCCATTGGCGCCAGGGGCTGCGTCGCTGGACCTACGAACCATACGGCATCGCCCTGCAGCGGGGGAAATTGATTGAGATGGGCGCCAGACCCGTCCAGTATGCGGATCTCTCGGATTTTGAACATCTTAGCGAGGGGGATCGTTGGCTTTTTCAAGTCGCGAAGACGCGCGACAACGACTGGAGCACCGAACGTGAGTGGAGAATACCGGGAGATGTAAATCTGAATCTGTTCACCGAGGATGAGTTGATCGTTCTGGTTCGTTCGCGCAGCGAAATCCCGCAAATAGAAGAAGCATTTAAGATTCGCACCATTTCGTTGACTTCTTGACAGCGCGGTACCGCGCAGCCAGTTGGCCGCACGCCGCCTGGATTTCCGCTCCGCGGCTGCGGCGCAGAGTCAGCGTGATGGGATCGTCGGAGAGGATTCGATAAAAACGGTCGAAGACGGCGTCCCAATCGGCGGCGTGACGTTGGGTCTTCCGCAGGGGATTCAAAGGGATTAGATTCAGTTTGGAAGGCACACGCAGGAGCAGTTTCCGTAGGGATTGTATCATTTCTGGTGTGTCATTGACGCCCGGCATCAACGTATATTCGAAGGTGATTTTATTCCTGTTATATCTATGAAAAAAAACAACGGCATCAAGTAGTTCTTGAATAGGATAACGGCGGTTGATCGGCATTATTTTCGATCGCAATTCGTCCGTCGGGGCGTTGAGGGAAACCGCCAGCTTGACCTTCAGCCCTTCCTGGGCCAGCTTCCGGATCCCGGGCACAATCCCCGCCGTGGAGATCGTCATCCTGCGCTGAGCGATGGCGGCGCCGTCCGGCGCCGATAAGATGCGGACGGCTTTGATTAAATTATCGAAGTTCAACAGCGGCTCTCCCATACCCATAAAAACAAGGTTCCGCAGCGGCACTTCCGCAAATTCTCGCCGAAAATAGATGACCTGATCCGCGATTTCGCCCGCCGTCAGATTGCGCTTGAACCCCAGACGACCCGTCGCGCAGAAGGTGCATTCGAGCGGACAGCCCACCTGAGTCGAAAGGCACACTGCGGCGTAGCCTTCTTCCGGCATCCAGACCGACTCGATCCGCTCGCCGTCCCGCAGTCTCAGCAGAATTTTCATCGTCCCGTCCGGCGCCCGACGGGTGGAAATCGGCTTCACCTGATCCAGAGGTTCATAAATTCTCAGCTTTTGACGCAACTTTATCGGCAGATCGGTCATCTCTTCTATGGAACAGACGTTCCTTCGATATAACGCCGCGAAAATCTGCTTGCCGTGAAAAGGTTTCTCGCCCAGATCCGTCATCAATTGCTGCAATTCAGCGCGATCCAAATCCTTGAGCTGGATGGCTTGATCTATCAAATCCATTGTTTTCCGAGAAATGAAAAAGCGTCTTTCTGACGGATGCAATCTACTGGAAGTTTCTGCAGAAATCAAGATAATTTATTGACATTGTGCGGAACAAATGATTACTTTATCTTATTCAAAAAGGAAGCAAACGGATCCATACGAAGCGATTTTTATGACGAATGATATTGAAACTTTAGAGCGCCTCAAAAACGCACGGGAGCGCATCGAAAACGAAATCGGTCAGATCATCGTCGGTCAGAAGGACGTGATCCACGGCTTGATGATGGGCTTGTTGTCTCGTGGACACTGCCTGCTGGTCGGTGTGCCCGGGTTAGCCAAGACGCTGATGATCAGTTCGCTGGCGCGTGCCTTGGAGCTCTCCTTTTCGCGGATCCAGTTCACCCCGGATCTGATGCCTTCGGACATCACTGGAACGGAAATCATCGAAGAGGATCGTTCCACCGGGAAGAAGGCGTTCAAATTTGTGCGGGGACCGATTTTCGCGAATATTGTCTTAGCGGATGAAATCAACCGAACGCCGCCCAAGACGCAGGCGGCTCTCCTGCAGGCGATGCAGGAGCATCAAGTTTCCGCCGGCGACGTCACTCACACCCTGCAAGAGCCGTTTTTCGTATTAGCCACGCAGAACCCCATCGAACAAGAAGGAACCTACCCGCTGCCGGAAGCGCAGCTGGACCGCTTTATGTTCAATCTCTGGGTGGATTATCCCTCCGCAGAAGAAGAACAGATCATCGTGAAAACCACGACCAGCGCGGCGGCTGCGGAGATCAAACCGGCTCTGGACGGAGCGGAAATCATCGCCCTGCAGGATTTGATTCGGCGCATCCCCGTCTCCGATCATCTGGTGGAATACGCCGTCGGACTGGCTCGCAAAACCAGACCCGGCGATCCCGCCGCGCCTAAGTTCATCCGGGATTGGATTCGCTGGGGAGCCGGTCCCCGCGCAGGACAATACTTGATCCTCGGCGCCAAAGCCCGAGCGGCTCTGGATGGACGTCCGACTCCCGACGAGGAAGATGTGCGGCAGGTGGCTCTGCCGGTTTTGCGGCACCGCCTGGTGCTGAACTTCAACGCCGAAGCGGAAGGCGTTGGAGCAGTCCAGATCGTAGAGAGACTCTTACAAGAAAAAAACTGACAGCCGACAGCCGTCCCTTCAGCCGGCATTCACGCCCTAAAAATTGCAGAAAGCCGTTCCATTCATCTCACCGCGAGCGCTGGCTCGCATCGCCAATCTTGAATTGGTCGCCAGACGCGTCGTCGAAGGGTTCATCACCGGATTGCACCAGAGCCCTTATCACGGCTTCTCGGTGGAATTCGCCGAGCACCGACCCTATCTGCCGGGTGATCCCATTCGGCATATTGACTGGAAGGTTTACGCCCGCACAGACCGTTATGTGATCAAGCGGTTTCAGGAAGAGACTAACCTGAAGGCGTATATTCTTCTGGACACCTCCGCTTCGATGGGATTCACGTCTTCGGATTTCACCAAGCTGCGTTATGGCGAATATCTGGCGGCGTCGTTGACGTACCTTATGCTGGAGCAGCGGGACGCCGTCGGACTGGCGCTCTTCGATGACCGAATCCGCACGTTGCTGCCGCCGAAATCGGTGCGGAGCTATCTGGGGATGATCCTCTCGGAATTAGAGCGGATCCAGCCTTCCGGCAGGACGGGCGTCGGCGCGGCTCTGCATCACCTCGCCGAACGCATGAAGAGGCGCGGACTCGTCCTCCTCATATCTGATTTGATGGACGAGCCGAAGGAAATTTTGTCCGGCTTAAAGCATTTTCGTTGGGACGGGCATGAAGTGATCGTCTTTCATGTGCTGGACCCGCTGGAAATCTCCTTCGCTTTCCCGCAGGATGCCCGCTTCCGCGATCTGGAAACGGATGAAATACTGGTGACGCAGCCTTGGCACTTGCGGCAGGCATACCAGCGGGCGATGAGCGGCTTTCTCGATGAAATCAAAGCGGGCTGCCGTGAGAATGGCGTAGATTACGCCCTCTTCGAGACGAACCGGCCGTATGATTATGCGTTGATGGAATATCTGAACAAGAGAAAAAAGCTGCATTAAACAGCCATACTATGAGGGATCCATGAGAAAATTGAGTCTGGTTCTGGCGTGGTTCGTCGCGGCGACGGGCGTTTTAGCCCAGGGAGTCACGCTCCCTTCCAGTTCCATCGCCGTCACGGACGACGCGCTCTCCATCCTCACCAACCCTGCCTGGTTGGGATTTCGCTCCGGAGGGGAACTGCTTCTATCGTTTCCCTACAACGACAGCTCCGCAACGGAAGATCTCGGTCTCCAGATCAAATTGGGCCCTATCGGGTTTTCCGGCGAGTTCGTGCAGAACGATTTGGAATTTTACAACCGCTATACGTTCGGGATGGGATTCCCTCTGGGCAGCGGTTTTTACGCCGGCGTCAGCTATGCCTGGTACCGCGTAGTGCGCTGGGATGGGAGTTGGAATTTCGGCTTGGGCTATCGGCCACTGCCTTTCTTGAGCGTGGGCGGCGTGGCGCTGGACTTTAACCAGCCGAATCACGCCGGAAACAGCATTTACCCGACGTATGGTCTGGCGCTGGCGCTGAGACCCTTCGGCTATCGCGCAACGCTGTCGGGGGATCTCCTCTTCACCAAAGCCGCCGGCAGCGATTACGGCGATAATCTTGATCCGCGCCTGAAGCTGGAAATGATGCCTCTGGACGGAGTGCGCCTGATGGGAGAGTATTGGACGGACAGCCGTTATTTTGGTCTGGGCGCTTCGCTGTCGGTGGATCAAGTCACTCTCGGGCATTTCAGCCGAATGGACGAAAACGGCGAAAATGCGCGCAATGTGGGGTACATCCATCTGATCTCCGATCGCCAGCCCAACCTGTTTTCCCCGGGGAAACATCAGATCGTCGAAATCCGTCTGCGCGGAAAGATCCGCGAATCGGAACCGCCATTTTCTTTCTTCAGCGTTGGGGAATCGAAGACGCTGCAGCGCCTGCGAAAGGAAATCCAGCACTACGCGGACGACCCTCATGTGGATGGTCTTCTCATCACCTTCGAAAATCCCGAAATCGGCTGGGCGCAGATGCAGCAGATCCGGCGCTGTCTGGAAGACTTCAAAGCGACCGGCAAGAAGTTGATCGCTTACAGCGAAATGTATTCCCAGAAGGATTATTACCTGGCGACGGCCTGCGATGAAATTCATATCCTGCCGGTTGGCAATGTGGATTTGAAGGGCATCGCCGCGGTGATGGGATACTGGAAAGGCGCGCTGGATAAGTTAGGCATCGGTGTGCAGGTCGTCCGCAGAGGGGACTACAAGACAGCCGCCAACAGTCTTGCGTTTGAAGATACTCCGGAACCGGAAGCGGAGATGTTGAACTGGCTGCTCGACGACCTTTATCGGCAGCTTTGCAGTAAAATCGGAGAAGGTCGAAATTGGACCGTTCAGCAGGTGATGGAGAAGATAGACGCCGGCGCCTACACCGCCAAGCAGGCTCTGGATGCCGGCCTCGTGGATCAATTGCATTATTACGATGAATTAACTGAAACCCTGGAAGATCAAAAGTTTAAACTAGTGGATGAAGGCAACTACTGGAAATTGGGCGAGTACAAGCTCGATTGGCCCGATGTCCGCATTCCCCGCGTGGCAGTGATCTACGCGGAAGGCGCCATCGTCTCCGGTGAGAGCGGCCAGAGCCTCTTCGGGAACACGTATATGGGATCCGAGACGATCGCCGCCGCCATCCGCGACGCCCGCAAAGACAATTCCATAGACGCCATCATCCTGCGCGTGAACTCGCCCGGCGGTTCCGGCATCGCTTCGGACGTCATCTACCGCGAAGTGAAAAAGACCGTGTCCGGCAAAGAAAAGAAGCCGCTCATCGTATCCATGGGAAATGTCGCCGGTTCCGGCGGGTATTACATCTCCATGGGAGCGGACACCATCATCGCGGAAGAGAGCACCATCACCGGTTCGATCGGCGTGATTCTGTTCAAACCCAATCTGGAAGGTCTGCATCGCAAGATTTACTACAATTCCCGGACCTTCAAGCGCGGGGAACACGCCGATGCCTATAATTTGAATCGCCCCTTCACCGATGAAGAGATGAAGATGATGGATGACGCCATCGGCGAATTCTACGACGACTTTGTCGCGAAGGTGGCGCAATCCCGCCGGATGACGAGAGAGAGCGTGGATTCCGTTGCAGCGGGACGAGTCTGGACGGGCAAACAAGCGCAGGAAAAGGGCTTGGTGGATCTGCTCGGCGGAATGGATTTGGCATTTGACATCGTGCGTTCGAAACTTAGCGTCGCGCAGGGCGCGCCCTTGAATGTAGAATATTATCCAAAACCGCGGGGTTTCTTCGCGGAGACCTTCGTGAACGCTTTTCAGGCGAAGCAGAAATCCCTGCCGGCAGGCATCGCCGAAGCGCTGGAACCGCTGGAACTCGCTCTGGAACTTTACGATGGGATGCCCTTGCTGTTGATGCCGTATCAGATTGAAATGAAATAAAATCGAGCAGGTGAATGATGAAAATCACGAGAATCACTGCATCTCTTCTGATTGTAGGGATGGCGGTTGCCTTGATCTGGAGTCGCGGTTCCGGCAATCCAATCCTGGAGAAAGCGAAGTCGGAAAAAGATCCGGATCGCGCGATTTCGCTGTATTGGCAGTACTTCGAATCAGAAGAGCGCGATAGCGCTGATGCCGGAGCGGCGGATGATTTTGCGGATATCCTGGCGGAAAATCATCGCCTCGCGGATTTGTGCCGATTCGGGGATCTGCTGGCGGATCGGAAGCCGGTTTCAGCGGGCGCCTTGAACACCATCGCTTACGGCTTGGCAAAAGCCGATACCGCCCTTGAGCACGCCTTGCGTTTCATCCGAGTCGCGACGACGGCGCAGATGGAAAATATCAAACTTCCGCCCCCTCCGGATCGCTCTCCGAAAGCCTGGGTTGAGCGGCAGAATTCCCGGCTCGCTTATTATTTCGACACAGAGGGCTTCGTCCTGCTCCGCAAAGGGGAAGCGAAGAAAGCCCTCGAAGTCCTTTTGAAAGCCGATTCTCTGTTGACCGATTCGGATTCCGAAGTCTATCTCCACATCGGGCAGGCGTACTGGAAGCTGGGCGATCCCGCGAAAGCACTGCACTGGGCGGTTCGCGCACGCTATTTTCTGGGTGACGGCGAAAACCCGGAACTGGAGAAGCTGATCCGCGACGCCTATGCTCAGCTGGCGGGATCCGAAGAAGGCCTGGACGTCTATCTGAACAACCGTCTGGATGACGTGAAAAAAGAGGAGTATCGAAATCTTGTCGCGGAAAAGCTGGAAATCCCTGCAAAAGAATTCGCCTTGAAGGATCTGGATGGGAAAATTGTGAAGCTTTCCGACTATCGCGGCAAGATCCTGCTGGTGGATTTCTGGGCGACCTGGTGCGGACCCTGCAAGCGCGAATTGCCGCTCCTGCAAACGGAATACCCCGCCTGGAAGGCGAAAGGAATCGAATTGCTGGCGATCTCGACGGATCGGGAACCGGAGAAAGTGGCGCCGTTCATCAAGGAAAACCGATACTCATTCCGCGTCCTCTTCAATGACAATACGGCGCGCGATTACGATGTTTCGGGAATTCCCTGCTTGTTTGTGATTGATCCGAACGGCGTCATCCGATACCGGCACCTCGGCTATAGGCCGGATGTGGTGGAGATCCTCAATCTGCAAATCGCCGAACTGTCAGATGATCAGTCGGCTTCGAAGAGCGGGAAATAACCGCTTCGGAAATCAGACATAGGATTGCGCTGTCTATGCATCGGGAAGTGCAGCGAAAAGATAAAATTACGGGAGGATCCATGAGAAGAATCGCAGTGGCGGTGGCGCTGATTTTGTTACTGCTTTGCCAGGCTCAAGCCGCACAAAAAAAAGACCAGAGCCCTCCGGCGGGGAGGATGGACCCATCCGCGGTGGGGGAACACTTCCTGAGCAATGGTTTGCGCATCCTGACCTGGGAGGACCATTCCGCTCCGATCATCACCTATGAAGTCTGGTTCAACGTCGGTTCGCGCAACGAGCGACCGGGAATCACCGGCATCTCCCACTTGTTCGAACATATGATGTTCAAGGGTTCGCGGAAGTATGGACCGGAAGAACACGCCAACATCGTGCAGTCCCATGGCGGACGGCTTAACGCCTTCACCGCCAATGATATGACGGTCTACTACGAGAATATCTCTTCCGATGAACTGGAGCTGGTCATCGCTCTGGAAGCGGAACGTCAGGCGAATCTCGCCATCACCGCCGAAAATCTCGCCTCGGAACGCGAAGTGGTCAAGGAAGAACGCCGCATGCGCACGGACAACAGCACCTTCGGAGATGTGTTGGAACAGTTGATGGCGAACGCCTTTATCGCGCATCCGTATCAATGGCCCGTGGTCGGATGGATGTCCGATCTGGATGCCATCACCTTGGAAGACTGCAAGGAATACCATCGCATCCACTACGCTCCCAACAATGCGACGGTCGTGTTAGTCGGGGATTTCGACACGAAGGAAGCGC
>CAZUTK010000057.1:0-18297 GCA_964623265.1 uncultured bacterium
GCACGGGAATCTGGTCAACGTGACTCCGGAGAAGTCGCCTTCCGTGAAGGAGTTGTACCGCTCCTCATTTCGATATGAGCTCCGGCATTTCGTGGAATGCGTGCGCCATCGCCGGCAGCCGATCTCTTCGGGCCGGGAAGCTCTCGAGATGTTGAAGATCGTGGAAGCGATTTATCGCGCGGCGGGAAGAAAAGGGTAAGATGTTTTGTTCCCGCGCGGACGAAGCGCCTTTGCCGACTTCCCAAACGAAGCGCCTGAGGAATCGTCGAATCCCCTTTCTTGCGGCGGGGATCCTGACGCTGCCGGCGTATCCTCCGCTGCGCTTTTTTTTCTTCGCCTGGTTCGCCTTGGTGCCGCTAATTCTTCAGACTCGCGGATTGAGTTTTTCACAGGCGTTTCGCTCCGGTTGGTGGGGGGGATTGGTATTCAATACGGGTCTGTTATACTGGGTGGCGCTAAACTCGGGGGCGGACGGCATTCTGGCGCCTCTGTCTTTTGTGGGAATGCTGCTCATTTTTCCCTTATATTGGTCGCTTTTCACGGGATTCTGGTCGATAATTTGGCGGAAGTTCGGGGACGGTGGAGCGCTCTTTCTCCCCTTTATCTGGGTGGGATTGGAAGTCGTGAAGAATGCCCCAGAAATCGGCTTCCCGTGGCAGGAGATGGGATTGACGCAAATCTCTTTTCTGCCTGCGGCGCAGATCGCGGAATTCGGAGGCATTCACCTCGTGTCGTTTTGGGTGGTTGCGGTCAATGCGGCAATTTTTCTGATGATCGTCAAACGGCAGAAGTCGGCGATTTTGCTGTTTCTCGCGGTCATTTTGAGCGTCGTGTGGGGAGTTTGGCGGATGGGACACTTGCCGGAGGGGGGGGAAACGATTCGAGTGTTGTTGATTCAGGGGAATGTAGATCCGGAGAGCAAGTGGAAAGAGGAAGCGGATTCGAGCATCATATTATATGAGTCCATGACGAGGGAGGCGATCTCACAGGCACCGACGGATCTGGTGCTCTGGCCGGAAACCGCCATCCCCGTGTACCTGGGGCATCAATACTCCGAGCAGAGTCGGCTGCGACGCTTCGCCCGCGAAATCGGGGCGCCGATTCTCACCGGAGCCCCCCATTACGAATTCAAATCCGGCGGAGGTCATAATCGCTTCAATTCCGCGTTCTTCTTCCCGGAGGACGGTTCGCCGCCGCAGCGTTACGATAAAATCCGTCTGGTTCCATTCGGGGAAAGAGTCCCGTTTCAGCGATGGTTTCCGGCTCTCGGGGAACTAAATCTCGGACAAGCCGAGTTTACACCGGGAAAGCAGTACAGCATCTTCACCCTTCGCGAAGGAGTGAAAATTTCCGCGCAAATCTGCTTCGAATCCGTCTTCGGGGCGGAGTGCATCCATTTTGTGCGCGCGGGGGCGGAAATTCTCTGCAATCTGACCAATGACGGGTGGTATGGGAACAGCTCCGGACCGCATCAGCATGCGGCTCTGACGCGCTTTCGTTCCATCGAAACCCGACGACCGTTGGTTCGCTGCGCCAACACGGGGATATCCCTGGTCGTGGATCGCCGCGGTCGGGTGACGGATCAAATCCCTTATGGTGTGAGAGATACTCGAAACGTTGTCGTTCAAAGCGGGGGCAAGGAGTTGACGTTTTATGTGCGACACGGGGAATTCTTGCCGAAGATCATCGCCTTCGCGGGAGCAGCAATTCTTGGGATCTCTCTGTTGAAACGAAAGACTGCGGCGATATGATCCGCTGGGTTTGTCTGCTTGCGGCTCTGGTGTTCCGCTTATGTTGGGTTCCTTCAAATGGGATGGCGGGCGATGGTGCGGATTCTCTTCAAATAGGCGATGGATCGGCGATTGGGGATACTCTGCCGGTGACCTCTGCGATGGATGCGGAAAATCCGGCGGCAGATTCATTGGGTTTTGCGCAGAGTCAAAGCAAAGGTCTCGTCTGGAATTTGTGGATACCCATTGCGACGGTTCTCGCCGTTGGCGGCGTGCTCCTGCTGCTGTACACTCAACGCGGGAATTGACCGATCCACAATGCCGTCGAGCAACAAGTTCGATCCGATTTTGATCTAATGGAAGGAATATGGTTAAGTCTCGGGTTGTGGTGAATCGAATCTTTTTCATGCTGCTGACGACCGCTTTTCTGCTCGGTTGCGGGCGCGCAAGAGTGGACGAAGGATTGACGGCGGAGGAACAATGGCGGATCGCCCGCGAGCACTTCGACAATGAAAATTATCTGAGCGCGATTGATGTCTTGAACGTTTTCACGCTGAACTATTCCGGTTCCACCTTGATTGACAGTGCTCAGTATCTTTTAGGTGAATGCCATTTTGCACTGAAAGAATTCATCCTGGCGGAATCGGAATACAATCGGTTGATCCAGAATTTCCCGCAGAGTCCGCTGGTGGACGACGCTTACTTGAAGGTTATTCTCTGCAATGCGTATTTATCTCCCGGGTATAAATTGGATCAAAAGTACACTGAGAAGACTCTGGCAAGCGCGACGGATTTTGCAGAAGATTACCCGAGCACGGATGCCGCGGTGCATTTGAAGACGACTGAATCCGGCTGGGGGACTATTGGTAGGATCTTCACGTTGGGGCTGTATCATCCTCGACGGAAGAATCTGGAAGAAGCATCCTTGTTCGATACGGAGGTGGTTTTTCCTCATCGGCCGACGAGATTCGGAGTCTGGCTGTTGAGGGTGGCAACGCTGGGAATTTACAAGCCCTCTCCCGCGCCGGTTATCACTCCGCCGTCGAGTTTGGTAGAAGGGGAATGGGTTGCCGAGAAAGCTCGAACCGACGCCGCGGAACGGCTGGCGAAAAAGGTGTATAAAGCGGGAGAATTGTACTACCGCCAGGGGAAATTTCCATCCGCGGTGATCTATTTCGACCGGGTGACGGAACTTCATCGCGGGACCAGTTGGGCGGAAAAAGCCGCTTGGTTGAAAGGAGAGGCTTGTTTTTCGATGCGCAAGTATGCGGAAGCCGCGCAGGCTTACGAGCGTTACATCCGCGATTATGGGGGGGAACGCAAGAAGGAAGCGCAGCAGAAGATGGACTTGTGCAAACGATTTATGGAGCAAACCGCCATGCAACCGACTCACTCCCCATGAGGCATTCGGTTTTCCGCGCGGAAGGTAGAATCGGATTATTCGGAGGCAGCTTCGATCCGCCGCATCGGGGTCATTTGACTATTGCTAGCCGGGCGGCGGACGATCTGAAACTGGATCAGATCGCATTTATTCCCGCTCTTCACCCGCCGCATAAAGCCGCTCAGAATCTCACCTCTTTTCTGCTGCGAAGCCGGATGCTCGAGCTGTGTCTTCAGGAAGATCCTCGATTTCGCCTTTGTCTGGTGGAAGCCAATGAACCGCTGTCCGGAAAGACCGTGGATACGATCAGAAAATTGCGCGAACTGGGTTTCACAGAAGATCGCTGCCACTTAATCTGGTTGATGGGATCGGATTCGCTGCTGGAACTGGCGACCTGGCATCAACCGGAGGAGCTGATTCAGAGCGTGGAGATCGCCATCCTGCCGCGCCCCGGATTTCCTCCGGAAAAGGCGCCTGAACACTATTTGCGGAATGTGCGGATCCTACAGATTCCTATGCTGGAAATATCAGCCAGTGCGATCCGGGAGAGGCGCATTTCACTGGCGGACGCCGTTACGCCGCCGGTGGAAGAATTCATACGGGAGCACAGACTTTATGGCTATGAATGAGAATCACGACGAAAGAAATGGGCAGAAGCCGGCGGCAAACCGTTCCCTTTTTCTGGAGCTCTGGCGGCAATTCAGTTCGATGAAGTTTGCGATCATCCTGCTCGTGGTGATCGCCGTGGTCTCGGTGCTGTCGCTGTTTATCGGTGAATTCTATCCGGTAAAGGCGACCGGACCCGGATGGCAGGAATTCTGGCGACAGCAGTTGGGCTGGAGCAAGCCGCTGTTCAATTTCTTCACGTTTCTCGAATTGCATGATCCGTATCGGTCCTGGTGGTATCAAATTCTGCTGTTTTTGCTCTCGCTCTCGTTGTTCGCTTGCATCCTCGAGCGCATTCCCATCGCGCTGCGGGCGATGCAGATCGGGCAGCCGCGCAGCGCGGAAGAGATAGATCGCATGAGCCTGGCGATCTCTTTCACCGCATCAGGATCGGAGAGTGAGGTGGAGAAACGACTCCCCGGTATTTTCCGCTATCGGAAGGTGAAGAGCGATGGGGAAACGCGTTACGCCGGGTTGCATGGGGCGCTGTCGAATCTGGGTCCTATCCTGGCGCATACCGGTATGCTGGGGCTGGTGCTGGGCGGTTTTTTCGCTTCGGTTCTGGGATTCAACACCCGGGTTTCCGGCGTTCCCGGCGACTTGATGACCGATCCAGGTTTTGATTTCGCCGTGCGGGTGGACAGTTTCAAAATCGAATATCATCCTCTGGGCGTGGGGCAGTGGGTGTTGGTGGATAACGCATTTCTCGGCAAAATTGTCGGAAAAGAGAGCGGAGGGAGTTTTCTGGTGGAAACGCAGTCCCATCGCGGACAGAGCACCACTATCAGCGCCGATGCTTCCAGATTGCAGAATCAATTCGATATCGAGATGGATCGCGGCAACATCAGCGACTATATTTCAGTTTTAACCGTGATCGAAGGCGATCGGGAGATCTTCACAAAACGCATCGAAGTCAACCACCCTTTGCGCTATCGGGGATTCCGATTCTACCAGGCTTCCTTTGATCCGAGTCATCCGGTGGTGGAGGCAGAATTCGACAGCGCGCGGGTCGTCGTCACCGCTGCTTCCGTCGGTTCTGATCCGGATACGATTTATGTGCGCAGCGGGGAGACGCATCCATTGCCGGATGGAACTCAGTTACGCATTGCTCGATTTCTGCCGGATTTCAAGCTGGACGGGGGCAAAGCGGCGAGCGCATCCGCTCAGATGCGCAATCCGGCACTGCTGTTTCAAGTCAGCCGAGCGGACAGCGAACTCTATCATCAATGGTCGTTCTTGAAGATGGATTTTCCACATACGGCTCAGAATGCAGCCTACACGTTTCAGGCGCTGGATGTCGCGGGCGTGAAGACTTCCATTTCTTATCCCACGATTCTCGAAGTGAACAAGAATCCCGGAACCTGGGTGATCTGGCTGGGATTTATCCTGGCGACCCTCGGATTGATCTTGTCCTTTTATTTGGTGCCGCAGCGTTTATGGGTGGCGATCAAGCAGAAGGATGGCGAATGCTGCGAAGTGCATATCGGCGGTATAAGTTCGAAGAACCCCGATCTTTTCAAGAGTCGGGTGGAACACTGGGCACGGCGTCTCAAAGGTAAAAGATAAAAAGGTGAGAAGATCTCCAGAGTGGTGAGGATGAGGAGAGCGATTATGATCCGCAAAATATTCTTCGGTTTTCTTGTGGCGATTGTATCGCTGAATATTGCATCGGCTGTGGATGCAGCGCGCGAAAAGCTGTCGCCTGAGCTGCGGCTTTTGCTGGATTTACGGCGGGCTCAAAGCGAAGCTCTGCCGGCATTCATTCAATCAGAAGCCTCCAAACCCGAAATTGACGTTTCGGTTCGATTTGCCCCGCCGTTCTCTCAATCGGATTGGGAGGGTCGCGGCGTGCGCTTCCGCAAGGTGGAGGGGAAGCCATCCGGGGCGGGATGCATATACGGGGCGAAGATGAGATGGGAAGAGATCGAGCGCTGGGCGCAGGATCCGGATATTCTGATGATTTCCAGCGTTTGGAAGCCGCACGTCGTCCCCTGCCTGGATGTTTCCGCGCCGGAAGTGGGCGCGCCTGCTGCCTGGCAGATGACGACGCCAGGAGGTTTTCCCATTATAGGAACCGGTCAGCTGGTCGCGGATTTCGACACCGGCGTGGATATTTTTCACCCTCATTTCTTTCGCCTGACCGAACAGCGCTATCAGTGGCTGGATGAGGATTCCAACGGAGTCCTGACGTCCGGCGTGGATGTGGTGGATTTGAACGGCAACGGAGTCGGCGAACGGGAGGAGATTCTGCGCTTGCTGGACGGCGAGATCTACGATCCCGCTCTGACTTTCGGGGGCAACGGGATTTCCAATGCGGATGGCGAATATCAGTGCGACTGGGATTGGCTGTACAACGACGCGGATGACAATGAACAGAGGGACTACGGCGTTTCCGCCGGATTCAACGAAGCGAGTCCGGGCTTCGGCGAGCTCATCTTTTACTGCGACGACGTCAATCACAATAATGCGCTGGATCCGGGCGAAGAGCTGCTCCTGCTGGGGCAAAGCAAGGTACGGGCGGTGATGGATGCGCCGGGTTCGGTCAACCGCCGCGGCACGGATCTGATCCAGGCGAACCCCGATGTCAACGGACACGGCAGCGCCGTCAGCGGGATCCTGGTCGGCGGAGAGCCGGGGCGGTCGCGCTTTTGCGGGTTCGCTCCGGATGCGGATCTGCTGATGGGTTATTATTTCAGCGGCGTCAGTTTCGATTCGTATCTGCCCTGGGTGAGGGACGAAGGCTGCAGAGTGCTGCTCTATGAATTCGGAGGCTTCGTCTTCAATCCGCTGGACGGATCCAGCAATGAGGAGATTCTTCTGGATTCGATGGCAGCGCAGGGGGTGATGCAGGTGGCGCCGTCCGGAAACCTGAACCGGGGGTACAAGCACTGTCAGCTGCAGATTGCATCCGGCGAGGAGGTTCCCGTGCATTTCAGCGTCAATACTTTTCAAGGGCAGACGCCGACTTGGGCGGGGATCACCTTTTTATGGCGGGAGCCGTCCGTGGAACTCAGCTTTTCGCTGGACGATCCGTACGGCTATTCCGTGGATCTGGAGGGAAACGGTTCGACGCAGACCTTCGGATCCTGGTCTGTCTGGTCGGATCTGTGGGTGTCGCCGCGCAACACTGTGGAATATGATATTTCTATCTGGGGCAACAGCGGCGAACCGCTGCTGGGCGTCTGGCTGTTGACGATCCATCACCCGGGCGGAGTCGAATTCGAAGTGAACGGCAACATCGCCGATAACGTCACCGCTTGGGAAGGCGGCGCGGAATTTGAGGATTTCCGATCCAACGATAAGACGGTGACCTGGCCTGCGACGGCGGATTCGGCGTTTGTCCTGGGATCCTACAGCACGCGGGGCTATGAGCAATACGGCGGCGTGGGAGGCGGCAGCATCCAGATCGGAGGCATCTCCCAGTTTTCCGGGCGGGGCACCCGCATTGACGGCGTGCACATCCTCTCCTTAGCCGCGCCGGGGAATTATGACGTGTACACGACCCGTTCCGTGTACGGAGCGCCGTTCACTCACGGCGGCTACCGGCAGTTTTCGGGGACGTCGGCGGCGGGACCGCATGTGGCGGGATCCGCCGTGTTGGTTCTGCAGGCGGATTCGACCTTGTCGCGCCGCCAAGTGGAGGATCAGCTCGAACAATACGCCTATAAAGACGGCTTCACAGGACCGTCCTACAACGATACCTGGGGGCATGGAAAAATACGCATCGCCGATCTGATCTCGTATTTGGGGGTGCCCGGGAGCGGGGTGAAACCGCCGTTGCCGATAAGCCTGTCTCTGACGGCTCACCCGAATCCCTTCAATGCGGCCGTCTCTCTGGTCGTTGAACTATCGCGGCGTCAGAATGTGGAATTGAATGCCTATGACGTGCTGGGAAGGAAGGCGGCGGCGATTCATAAGGGGGTGATGAATGCGGGGGAACAGCGGATCACCTGGAGCGCACGGGGAGTTTCTTCCGGTATCTACTGGATTGTGATGAAGACGGATGAGGGACAAGCGGCGCGGAAAGTGGTGGTGCTGAAGTGAAACCAATTTCGTATCACGGGATGAAGAAGAGATTAACCCTTGCAGATAAAAACTGCTGATGAATTATGCCATCGAAGAAGATTGAAAAACTGCGACAGTTGAAGGCGCAGGCTCTGTTGGGCGGCGGCGAGGATCGGATCGCGTCACAGCACAGCAAGGGCAAGTTGACCGCTCGGGAGCGAATTGACCTGCTGTGCGATCCGGGCACGTTTCAGGAGGTGGATATGCTGGTGACGCACCGATCCACAGCGTTCGGTCTGGAACGGCAGAAGATACTGGGGGACGGCGTCGTAACGGGATACGGGAAGATCGGCGGGCGGACGGTTTACATCTTCAGCCAGGATTTCACGACGTTCGGCGGCTCGCTCTCGGAGGCGCACGGAGAGAAAATCTGCAAGATTATGGATATGGCGGCGAAAGTGGGGGTGCCCGTGATCGGATTGAATGATTCGGGGGGAGCCCGCGTGCAGGAAGGAGTGGTTTCGCTGGGGGCGTACGCCGACATTTTCTTGCGGAACACGCTCTATTCCGGGGTGATCCCGCAGATTTCCGCCATCATGGGTCCCTGCGCGGGAGGAGCCGTCTATTCTCCCGCTATCACAGACTTCACGTTTATGGTGAAGAAGACTTCTTATATGTTCGTCACCGGTCCCAAAGTGGTCAAGACGGTGACGCACGAAGAAGTGACATCTGAGGAGCTGGGCGGGGCGCTGACCCACGCCACCAAATCTGGCGTGGCGCATTTCGCCTGCGATGGGGAGGCGGATTGCATTCAGAAGATTCAGAAGCTGCTGACTTACATTCCGCAGAACAATCTGGAAGATCCTCCGCTGCAGGAATGCAAGGACGACATCTGCCGGGCGGAAAAGGCGCTGGACGGCATCGTTCCTGACGACCCCAACAAGCCGTACGACATCAAGGACGTCATTCACTGGGTGGTGGATGACGGGGATTTTTTCGAGGTTCACGCCGATTTTGCGCCCAACATCGTGGTCGGATTTGCACGGCTGGGAGGTCGTTCCGTGGGCATCATTGCCAATCAGCCGGCGCATCTGGCGGGTTGCCTGGACATCAATTCATCCAAGAAGGGGGCGCGCTTCATCCGCTTCTGCGACTGCTTCAACATCCCGTTGATCACCTTCGAGGATGTGCCCGGCTTCTTGCCCGGCACGGATCAGGAATGGGGGGGCATCATCAGTAACGGGGCGAAACTGCTCTACGCCTACTGCGAAGCCACCGTGCCCAAGATCACGGTCATCACGCGCAAGGCGTACGGGGGGGCGTACGACGTGATGAACAGCAAGCACGTGCGGGGAGATCTGAACTTCGCCTGGCCCACGGCGGAGATCGCGGTGATGGGCGCCAAAGGGGCGGTGGAGATCATCTTTCACAAGGAGATTCAAGAAGCGGAAGATCCGGAGGCGATGGAGAAGAAAAAGATCGCTGAATTCGAAGAGAAGTTCGCCAACCCCTACACCGCCGCCGAACGCGGCTATGTGGACGACGTCATCGAACCGTCCCAGACGCGCTATAAGTTGATCACGGCGTTGGAGCTGCTGCGCAATAAAGTGGATCAGAACCCGCGCAAAAAGCACGGCAATATACCGTTATAACAGAAGGCGCAGGATTGTCAGGCGAAGAAATCGCCGAAACGCGAAAGTTGAGAGCAAGGTTATCCCGAAAAGAATCCAGGGGTTGGGAAATGCGCAGCGGATTCGCTTCGGGATTACTGTTTCTGCGGGTGGTCAATGGGTGGTTTGCGGTAATAGAGCCATCCTGCGCTGGAGAGCATCGCCAGGATGGGAATGATGGGGATGCGGAAGCGGGAGTTGATGGAGGGACCGCCGGACAGCGCTACAATGTACAATAGAATCAGCAGGAGTAAGAGAAGGCTGTGAGTCCAGTGTCTCCCCCGAAGCAAAAAAACGAACAACCGAAGGACTCCGAAGTAAATGAATGCGAGCAGCACCAAAGAGAAAATGGTTAAGGGGATCACCGCATGAGCGTATCGCTTTGAGGAGGAAAAGGATTCATCGAAGGATTCACCGAGCACCATCTGCGCTAATTGGTGGATGCCCGGTCGGATGAACATCCGGACGATGCCCTTCAGATAGATTTTCGCGAAGCGGAACGGGTGCTGCAGGATGATCTTCTCCCCATCCTTCAGCCAGAGTTCGCTGAGTTGTTCGAAGGTTAAATTCGCGGTTTCAGGGTGCAGCCGCTGATACCCCGTGCCGCGCTTTTCCTTTTTTTCGTATTCGCCGATGCCGAGCCGATTCTGCGCTTCTTCGATGGAGATGCCGTCCCGATCGGCGATGATCGCCGCACCTTGCCAGAAGAGCGCGTAGAAGCCTTCGATGGAGGTGTACACCGAGCTGCCCGACATCCGTTCGTTACGCTGCTTCCAAGCTCCGATGAAGAGGATGCTGGGCAGGAGGATCAGCAGTTGGCTGACCAGAATGATGTGCCAACGCCATTTTTGACGGATGGCAATCCACAGGAAGAAGAGAGCCAGCGGGATGAGCAAATAGTAGCTGATCGGACGCACGGAAGTGGCAGCCGCCAGAGATATCCCGCAGAGGAGCGACCAGGTGAATTTATGCTGATTTTCGATGGCTTTGATTCCGGAGAATATCAGGAATATCAACAGAAAGGTGAAGAGCGTCTCCGTCATAATTTTCAGAGTATAAACCAGAGATGCGGTTTCCAGGGAAATGAGCAGAGCTGCTAGGAGAGCCGCACGGATGCCCCAAAGTCTGCGGGCGATGCGATATGAAATGTAAATGGTCAGAAGGCTGATGAAAATCTGCACCATCAGGGCCGCCGACCAGCGTTCGCCGAAGATCGAATAGACCGCCGCCAGAAAGGCGGGGTATCCCGGCGTGCGGTAGGTTTGCGGATCGGTGGGGTCCGCCGCCGTCATAGAGAAGGCGCCGATTCTGTGGACGGCGACGGCGGTATCGTGATAAGCCTTGGTATCCCCCCAGGTGAACAAGTCCAGATTCGTGTTCAGGATATTGAGCCATAGTAGGAGCTTAATGCCGAATGAGAATAAAAGGATGGCGCACAGCACGAGGTTGCTGCGGGATTCTAGCTTCCCAATAAGTGTCTCTGAAATCCAGCGGGGGGCTTTCATAAATGCAAATTGATTGGTGAAGCGGCTACTGCTATTTTTATTAACAGATTATACCGATCCGGGACCTGATTCCTAAAGACTTCGGGGTAGTCAACCAGATATCACGATGTACAGATTCACAGGGATCAAATCGCAGCGGGCATTAATGTGATGTGGCGAGCAGGGATGGTGTGTGAGCTATGCCAGCGTGGCGGTGTTGCAGCAAGTCACGGTGGGAATCATTCCATTTCAGCCGCCTGCAGAACATGATGAATCGCCTTCGCACATCATTTTCAAACAGGTGCAGAAAGATATGAAAATTTTGGGCGCAAAGCAATTCCAGAGTGGAGATTTTTTTATTCAAAGCAGGTTATATTTTACGATGCACCACAGCGCCCAGAGCCCATCCCGCCAGCCGACTTTTTTGCCTTCGCGGTACGTTCGACCGTAATAGGAAATGGGCACTTCATAGATGCGCCAGTTGCCACGCGCCACCTTGGCGGTGATTTCGGGTTCGATGCCGAAGTGATTTTCCTGCAATTTCAGGGAATTGAGGACTTCCCGCCGCATAATTTTATAGCAGACTTCCATATCGGTCAGATTTAGATTCGTGAAGATGTTGCTCAGGGTCGTCAAGAGGCGATTCCCCACGCTGTGCCAAAAGTACAGCACGCGGTGAGGTCCGCTGCTCAGGAAGCGGCTGCCGAAGACCACATCCGCATAACCTTGCCGGATCGGTTCGAGCAGTTTGGGGATTTCGTGCGGATCGTATTCGAGATCCGCGTCCTGCACCACAGCAACGTCTCCGGTTACGGCGGCGAAGCCGGTGCGGATGGCGGCTCCTTTGCCGCGGTTTCGGTCGTGGTACAGCGCGCGCAGTCGGTCATCGAGAGTCAGCAGGGCTTTTAATTCTTCGCGGCTGCCGTCGGTGGAACCGTCATCCACCAGGATGATTTCGAGATCGCATTGGTAATCCACCGAGAGAACCCGCCGGACGAGAGCGGCGAGTGTCGCCTTCTCATTGTAGATCGGGATGATGATGGACAGTTTCATAGATTATCCGGGATGAATGTGGATTGAAGCAGACCCCCTTCATAGAAGCAGTGCGTCATATAAGGTTTGTTAAGATCCCCGTTTCCCCTTCGCTTCGGGCGATGATGGCGGCGCCGCAGGAATCCGACCAGACGTTGACCGTTGTCCGGCACATATCCAGCAGCCGATCCACCGTTAGGATTAAGCCGATTCCTTCCAGAGGCAGTCCCACCGCTTTCAGCACGATGGTCATCATCACCAAACCCGCCATCGGGATGCCAGCCGCTCCGATGGATGCCAATAGGGCAGTGAACGCGACCATCGCCTGTTCGGTGAAGGTCAATTCGATCCCATACGCCTGGGCGATGAAGATGACCGCCACGCATTCGTAGAGGGCGGTGCCGTCCATATTGATGGTGGCGCCCAACGGCAGGACGAAGCTGGTGGTGCGGTTGGAGATGCCGGCGCGGTCTTCGGCGGATTCGATGGTCAGCGGCAACGTGGCGGAAGAGGAGCTGGTGGAGAACGCCGTCAGCAGAGCGGGCGACATCGCCTGCGCGTATCGGAATGGGTTGATTTTGCCGAAGATTCTCACCAGCAGGGGCAAGGTGATGCCCCCGTGAAGGATTAAACCGATCAGCACGGTCAGGAAGTAGATGCCCAGCGATTTGAACGGTTCGAATCCGGTGGTCGCCACGATGCGGGCGATCAAGCCGAAGATCCCCAGAGGCGTGAAGGCGATGACGAAGCGGGTCAGCTTCATCATCACCTCGAATCCGGCTTCGAACAGTCCTTGGAGAGAGTCCCGCTTTTTTCCTTCCAGCTGGGTCAGAAAGATGCCGAAGAGGATGCAGAAGACGATGACGGGCAGGATGTCCGCCTGGGCGATGGATTCGAATGGGTTGGTGGGAATCATACGCAAAAGGATGTCCCAGAGGCTTTGATCAGCGGCTTTGACTCCTTCCGGGGCATTCACCAATCCGAGATCCGCTCCGACTCCGGGTTTGATCAGGTTGACCAGGATCTGACCGGTCCAGATCGCCAGCATGCTGGTGGTGATGTAATACGCCAGCGTCTTCGCCCCCATGCGACCCAATCCCTTGATTTCCCCGACGCCAGCGACGCCGGAGACGATGGAAGTGATGATCAAGGGGACGATGATCATCTTCAGCAAGCGCAGGAAAAACTCCGCCAGCGGGTCGGCGAGCGGCAGGATGCTCTGACCCCAGATCCAGCCGGACAGCACGCCCAGCAGCATAGCGATGAAGATCTGCCAGGTGAGGTTGATTTTCCGCAGCGGGGCGAAGTTCATCAGGGTTGATTTTCTTTCTTTTCCACTTTCTTGAAGCCCGCCGGGATTTCATAGACGTCGGCGGAGGTGGCGCCGGAGGCGGCTTCGATCAGCTCCCGGGTCAATGTGTATTTGATTTTCTCTACGTACTGGGGCGTTTCCTCCTGCGGTTTCTTCTTTTTACCGAAGGGGAGTTTGCCCATCAGCTCTTCCTTGGCGGCTTCACCGACGACTTTCCCGACGGAGGGTCCGGCCGGCTGCCTTCTCTTGATCTCGATAAACGTCGTCACCGGTTCACCCGGGGCTTTTTGAGCCTCCTGCAAAAGCTTCTCTACATTTCGCTGGTAAAGAGAGGCGGCGGAGGTCAGCCCCGGATTCAATGCCGACAGGTCCAAGCCGATCGCCTGCAGATAGGCGGTGTGGTAGTCTTGAATTTCCTTGAAGCCGGTGACTTCGGGGCAGTTCCAGCTGTCGTACGTGATCCAGACCTTATCCTGCGGATCCTGCCGGTGGACGCCAGTCGCCACGATCTTGACGTTGCGGCAGATGAAGCCGTTGACGGTTTTCTCGCCTGGATCCGATTTCACCTCGGTGCTCCAGTCGTACAGGTCTTCCGGCACTTCGGCGGTATCTTCTTCTTCGCCTTCTTCCATCTCGGTTAAGCCTTTCTGGATCATCCGGCGGAACTCTTCAAAAGTCATCTCCGTGTACGTCTTCTTCTTGAAATCCAAAGACCAGATGACTTGTTTGTCCAGACGGGTGATGGTGCCGGTCGGGGTCGGTTTGCCGCCGGTCAGGGTTTTCATCATGCCGGACGTCCAGGTCGTCGTCTCCTCCGCCGCATGCCGATCGGCGGCGAAATACTCGGTGGAAACGCTCTCATAGGAGTTGATGATTTTTCCCGTGGTCTTGTACTTGCGGGTCACGTCCGCTTGAGCGGCGGAAGCCGCCAGCAGGAAGAAGATCAAAAGCCAGACCATAGTGCTCTCCTTTCTTTCAAGGATGATTTCACGGCATCCGTTCGGCATATCGCGGATTCGCCTATTCGTGAAGGCGGACGAAGAGAAACGGAATTATGCTTGCATAAATGATCGGGATATCTACATTGTCTCGTCTTCGAGTTTCCCGGACCAGAGGATGTTTCTGGTTTCCGCGGCGACGACGCCGGAAAGCGCCAGCAATGAGACGAGATTGGGGATCGCCATCAGCCCGTTGGCGATATCCGCGAAAGCCCAGACCGCCGGCAGGGAGAGGACGGCGCCCGCCATCACCGCGGCGATCCACAACCAGCGATAGGGTTTGATGCTGTTCGAGCCGAAGAGATATTCGGCGGCTTTTTCTCCGTAATAGGACCAGCCCAGCAGGGTGGAGAAGACGAAGGTCAGCAAACCGAAGGTGAGCAGGATGGGTCCTACGACCGGAATATCGCCGAAAGCGGTTTTCGTCAAGGCTGCGCCTTGATACCCGTGAGACCATTCGCCGGAATTGACCAGCACCAGCCCCGTCATCGCGCAGACGACGACGGTATCCCAGAAGGTTCCGGTGGCGGAGACCAGAGCCTGCCGCACGGGATTTTTCGTCTGTGCCGCCGCAGCGACGATGGGGGCGCTGCCCAGGCCGGATTCGTTGGAGAACAACCCCCGAGCGATGCCGAAGCGGATCGTTTCCCGCACGCCCGCTCCCAGGAAACCGCCGGCGGCGGCATAGCCTGTGAAGGCGCTCTGAAAGATGATGGTAAGGGAATCGGGAAGGGCGTGGGCGTTGACGAGGAGCAGATAGATGCAGCCTAATACGTAAAACGTCGCCATAAAGGGCACCAGCCGAGCGCAGACGCCGGCGATGCTGCGGATGCCGCCCAGGATGACGACACCCACTAAAAGCGTCATCACCCCGCCGGTAATCCAGGGGGAGATGCGAAAGGTTTCCTGCACGAGCGAAGAGATGGAGTTAGATTGCACCATGCAGCCGATGCCGAACGCGGCGACCGCCGTCAGGGCGGCGAAGACCATCCCCAGCCAGCGAGCTTTCAAGCCCCGTTCGAGGACGTACATCGGGCCGCCCGCCATTTCGCCTTGGCGGTTGGTGATGCGGTATTTCACCGCGAGGACGGCTTCGGCGTATTTCGTGGCGATGCCGAAAACGCCGGTCAACCACATCCAGAGCACGGCTCCGGGGCCCCCCGCCGATATCGCGGTCGCCACGCCCACGATATTTCCAGTCCCGATGGTGGCGGCAAGCGCGGTCGTCAGCGCGCTGAAATGGCTGATATCTCCGCTGCCTTCTCGCTTGCGCTGGAAGGAGAGCCGGATCGCTGTGCCGATGTATCGTTGGATGAAGCGAAGACGCAGGGTTAAATAGAGATGCGTGCCGAAGAGGAGAATCAGCAGGGGCGGACCCCAGACCACGTTGCTAATGGAATTGAGGAACTGTTCGAATGCCTGCATAAGCGTTCGATTAGAGCGCCGAGGTGACGGGTTGCGAAATTGGATCATAATTTAATTCGAGAATGCCCATCTTTCAAACGGAAAAGCGGCTAAATGCTGTGAAAAGGCGGCCAAGGGCATCTCTCTTTCACAGTGCTGGGGATCCCTATTGCCTCGCAGGGATTCCAAGAAACACCCCGATGGGGGTATTTTTACGGTTTCAATTTTTATCGCTCTTGCTCTTGAATTTGATGGGGAAAAGCATTACATTTAGATCATCGTGAAAAGACTCACAAGACCGGAGAGCCCATGGAGGAATTGATTTATCTCGACAATGCGGCGACGACTTGGCCCAAACCCGACAGCGTATACGATTTTGCGATCAGATTTTATCGAAAAATGGGGGTCAATCCCGGGCGCAGCGGATTTGACAAGGCGATCGAAGCCGGAAACATCGTCGAAGATTTGCGCAAACGGCTGACCCGCTTTTTCGGCGGAGACGAAGATGCTCCGGAAAGGTTATGTTTCAGCTACAATGCCACCGACGCATTGAATCTCATCATCAACGGCTTATTGCAGAAAGGGGATCACGTTATCACCACCAACCTCGAGCACAATTCCGTCATCCGCCCCATCAATCATCTGGCGCGGGACGGAGTCGTGGAAGCGACCTTCCTGCCCTTCAACGAACAGGGTTTTATGGATCCGGATGATATCAAGAGGGCGATTCGATCCAATACCAGGCTGGTGATCGTCAATCACGGATCCAACGTGCTGGGGACGGTTCAACCGTTAAAAGAGATCGGCGCGGTCTGTCGGGAAAAAGGGGTGCTCTTCGCGGTGGACAGTTCACAAACCGCAGGCGTCATTCCCATTCATATGAGAGAGATGAACATTGATGCGCTGGCTTTTACGGGACACAAAGCCCTGATGGGGTTCACAGGCATAGGGGGATTGTGCGTGCGCAAGCATGTTGAGATCCGGCACACGCGCAGCGGGGGCACGGGAGTCCGTTCCGCGTTTCCCTATCATCTGGAGGAGTATCCCTACCGGATGGAATACGGGACGCCGAATATGATCGGCATCGCGTCGTTATGGGCGGGGCAGGATTGGATCGAACAGCAGGGGATGAAGAACATCCACGACCACGAGATGAACCTGACACGCAGGCTGGTCAACGGTTTTCGGGAAATTGAAGGGGTAAAAATCTATTGCTGCCAGGGGATGGGGGATCATCTTTCCACGGTGACCATCAATGTGGAAGGGATCGAAGCGGGCAATGTGGGCATTATGCTGGATGTGGATTACAGCATTGCCACTCGGACGGGGCTGCATTGCGCTCCGCTGGTGCACAAGCAAATCGGAACGCTGGAGATTCACGGCGGCGTGCGGTTCGCCATCGGAGTCTTCAACACGGAAGCTCACATTGACGCCGCCATCCATGCCATCGGGGAAATTGCGAAAATCGCGCGCAAATAACGCAGCCGCATATCAAACAAAGAAGGCGGACTCGAAGGTCCGCCTTCTTTGCTCGCAGGATGAACCTTTTCTGCGACAGAGTATCTACCCTCACTTCATCAACATAATCTTTCGGCTGATGCTCTGCTGCCGGGTTTGCAGATGATACACATAGATGCCGGAAGGCAGGTTTGCGCCGTCGAAGGTCAAGCTGTGCATGCCCGCCGTCTGCCAGGCGTCCACCAACGTTGCAATCTTCCGTCCGCCAATGTCGAAAATCTCCAATCGGACATAGTCGGCGGCTTGCAATTGATAGGTGATGGTCGTCGTGGGATTGAAGGGGTTGGGGTGACAGGTGGTCCGGAGCGGGATTTCCGCCGGCATCTCCTGAGGAGCGGGGGCAGTGCCCATCCATTCATCGAAGGAATCGCCGGTGTTGGTCCAGGAATCCACCCGCAGTCCATCCCCCATGGTCACCTTTTCGAATTCGAAACTGCTGAAAGACCAGACGCTGTCAGGATACAGCCCGAGATAGCCGTTCATATGATAGATTCCCGGCGGGGAAATGCCCAGCACACCTTGATCGCGGATGCGAGTCCCTGTAAAGCCGGGCGGCAGATTCAAGGTGAAGGGTCCCAGTGTGGGTCCGAAGATGCTGCCGTCGGGCATCGTAACGTCGCACCAGAGCGAGCCCGTAAAGGCGCTGTCGCCGATGGACACGGTGATGCTGTAGTCGAAATATCCGCCCTGCGGAGGGACGATGACGGGGTAGCTCAGCGGCGTCAGCGTAATCTGCACATCGTGCAACGGACCCAGGTTCTTCATCAGATAGAATCCGCCGGATTCGCAGCCGATGAGAAGATCGGGGTGGCCGCTGTTGTCGAGGTCCCCGAAGCAGGGGGCGGCGTCGTCGCCGAAGTCCCAGTTGCCGTACTGAAAGAGGGGTGAGGACCAAGAATACAGATACGGCGAACCTTCGTTGATGTACAGCGACAGCCAGCCTTCGATATTGCCGTTGCCGATGATCATATCAAAGTCGCCGTCATTATTCAGATCCGCGAACGCAGGTGCGGATTTATAGCCCACGTCAATGCCGGGGAAATTGCCCAGATCCTGCCAGACGGGATTGTATGCGTTGCCGTTGTTGCGCAGGTAGC
>CAZUTK010000058.1:0-12182 GCA_964623265.1 uncultured bacterium
CCTGCGATGATAATGAAGCGATGCAAAATAAGTGCGAAACCGCAAAGTGGGAACGGAATAATGAATAATCACCTCGCCATCTCCCAAACGGGCTGAAATTTCCTGCGCTATCGTGGAAAGCGAATGGCCTTCCGAATCTTCCGCGTACGGCAGCGGTCTGATAAATCCGTAATAATCATGCATCTGATAATAATCAATATAGTAATAAATCAACGAGATTCCCAAGGACATAAATATCAAAATCAAACCCAAGTGCATCCAGATTTTCTTCTGCAGTTGCGCCCATCCGTACACTGCTAAGAATAAATAAAGCGGTAAAATGAACAAGAAATAGCGGATATGGACGAAGGATTGGCCGAATTTTGAAATTAAAAGTATAATTACAATCACAATCAAGAATATAGCGGTGACGATTCTCACACCTAACTGTTTTTTCCGCCGAAAAATCGCAGCAAGCGTGCCCAGTAGAAAAGGGAGGTTCATCGCTGCCGCTAAAAAATAATGGTCTCGAAAATCCGTCCCTGTGCCCCACCGCAACCAGACCTTACCAATTTCCAGCAAAGTGAGTTTGGGAATCCAAAATCCCGTCTCTACTGCGGAAATTCGATTCAGCAGCGGAATGATCCAGAAAAGCACGCCCATCAGAAATACAAGATGCGCAACAACCGGACGATAATAGCGAATCCAGTCCGTTCTAAAATGAAAGACGGCGACAAGAAATTGCGAAAACACCAAGATCGTCATGAAGACGTAGCAATAAAAACCAATGAGGTTGGCGAGAGAAGCTAGAATCCAAAAGCGCCACTGATGAGTCTTCATCGCTTTGATAAACCAATACACCGACAAGCAGACCAGTAGCGGTTGAATGTTGAACATTCGGACGAATTGTGAATAGAAAATCAACGTAACCGAAAGAGCGCAGGTAATGCCCAGCAGTCGTCCTGTCTTCGCATCCGCCGCTTCTTTGCCCAGAAGATAAGCCGCCGGCGCCGCCAGCGCCCCTAAGAAAGCGCCCAAGATCCGAAACCATGCGTCTCCATCGTTCACATGCAGCCAAATCTTCACCAACCAAGGGTATAGCGGAGGGAAATTGTCGTATTTGCATTGATTCCAGATCTCCCCGAATGTCCCTGGAGCAAGCAGACGCAATATGGCTTCATCGAAATTTAGATCCAGATCGAACAACCTAATCAATCGCGATCCCAGTGCCAGCGAAAATAACAGGATCATAACGGAAATGTCCCTGTCTAAAATCCGATGGGTAACTTCTGAGACAGCGTTTTTTTGCATCTGCTTCATCACGGAAAGAGCGGCGAATAGGGGCAAGCTTCAGCGCGTAGATTCGATCGTTTCATCCTCTGCGAAAATGCACCAAGGATACTTTTCCGAATGAATAGGTCTCCACAGGCTGAAAACCGGCATTGTGCAGCTGCTTGAACAAACTTTCTTCCTTCATCCACTTCAGCGGTGGATTTTCTATGATTTGTTCGAAATTCATCCGAAAAACCTGCGCAGGAGCCAGCGAAATCAGCCAGATGCCCTTCGGCGTGGGCTGAAGATCTTGCAGGGATCGAATTCGGTCGCCCAGCTTTAGGTATTGAGAACCGAAATAATCGGGAATTTCTACCTCGGAGAACAGATATTCCGGCAGCGCCCGCTGATGGTAGTAAATGGATGTAAAAAAGGTGAAGGAGCGACCTGCGAGATGCGAAAAGTGAATGACCGCCTCCCCACCTTGAAATTCCCGCTGCAGAGTATCGCGGATTTTCGAAAAGGGATGCCCTTCCGTCGGCGTCCCACCCGTCTGCGGACCAACAAATTGATACTCCCGATGCTCATCGAAAAAATGAATGTAGTAGTACAAGAGCGCCGCGGCAGCGGCGACGAACACAAACGATATCCCCAACCGCTTCACACTTGACCGGCAAAATCCCAGCCAACCGCTGACGGCGATATAGGCGTAAACCGGCATCAAGAATAAGAAATAACGCGTGAAGAATATGGATCTCCCCAGTGCAGAGAGGATCAGAACCGTCAACAACGGAACACCGAGAAGGATGATGCTGTATCGAATCTTCTTGTCCGAAGGAAATTTCGCCAAGCCGAACAGGAATCCCAACAGCAGCGGCAGGTTCAAGAGCAAAACCACCTGATAATACCCGCTGAATTCCACCTTCGCAGTGCCGAAAAACACCCAAATCTTGAAGAATTCCACCAGCGGCGTGGCCAGTTCCAGAAAATCATGGCTTACGCTTCGAAAGCGCTGCAGCATGGGAACCAGCCACAGCGCCATGATGATGAACACTGGAATGTGAACCACCGTGGGCCGAAGGTATTTCGACCAATTGGCGCGGTTTTCCAAAATCAACACCACAATCTGCGCTTCAATTAAGAAAACCATAAACAAGAAAGTATAAAATCCGCAGAGGTTCGCGACGCCCGCAAGAATCCAATACCGCCAATGATTGGTTCTCATCCCTTCAAAAAAACCGATCAGCGACAAGCAGGCGAAAAAAGGGAACAGAGAATACATCCGGATCATCTGCGAATAATAGATGAGGGGCAGTGAAATCGCACAAAACGCCCCGAGGATCAAACCGGTTTTTCCGCCGCTCATTGCACGTCCCCAGAAATACGCTGCAAGAGGAGTCAAAGCGCCCAGAACAGCCGAAAAAAAGCGTAAGGAATTGATGCCAGGGAAAAAATGATTCCAGATTTTCAACAACCAGGGGTACAAAGGCGGGAAATTGTCTAATTTGCAGAATTCCCAGATGCCGGCGAAACTCTCTTTGATCTGCAGCAGGAGAACGACTTCATCGAACCAGACATCCAGCGAAAAAAGGCGGGGCAAACGGAATAAAAGCGCGATCAGGAATAATGCAATGGGAATTGCGATGTTGCGGCTTTCGAGACAGCGGGAGAATTTCATAAATCCATCCACCGGAAAAACCGCATCAGGATCGTATTACTTCGACTTCTAAAGGTTCATAATCTGGAATTTCAGATCGAATAAAATGGACGGCGGATACACTGCCGCTGCGCACGATCCGCGCCGGTTTGAATCCGGCATCGTATAGTTCCTTCGGCAGGTTTTCATAATCCCGCCAGGATCTCTTTTCAAGGCGTTTGGCGACGGCTTGCGGTGAATCGTAAATGGCCAGATACGGATTTTCCCAGGTGACCACCCAGACGCCGTCCGGCGCAGGCTGAATCTGGCTGAAACTGCTGATCCTCTCGCCGGGTTTTTGATACTGGCGACCGCAATGGACCGGTAAATCCTCCAAGGAATAAATATATTCCGGCAAGGAGCGTTTGTGAAAGTAAATGGAAGGGAAAAAACTGAGACTGCGAATAACAATCGTTGAATAGTGAACAATTACTTCATTGGATTGAATTTGATTCTGAAGAAAGTTGGAAATTCGCGAAATGGACCTGCCGTCTTCATCCGCGGCAGAGCGATACAAGCCATGATAACGATATTCATCATTGATGTAGATAAAATTCAGATGATAATAAATTTGTGAAAACATCAAAACTGCCAAAGATAAAATGATACCTATTCGCGCGATCCTGACTTCCCGTGTCAATTGCCAACCCGCAAAACTCATAGCAAAATAGATTGGAGTTAAGAACAATAAATAACGGTAAAAAAACAGTGACTTTCCAATTACGGATAGAATTGTTATAGTCCCGATACTGAAGATAAAAACGAACGCGAGGAAAGACATATAGACATTCTTAAACCACTTGGGAATGCTGAGGATAAATCCAATCATCAAAGGTAGATTGATGATGGAAGCCAATAAGTAATTTCCATTGAGGTTATTTCCAGTCCCCATATACAAAACCAACATCAGTGGATCTCGGAGTAAAAGATGGGATGGAACGTAAGATTGTTGAATTTCGTATCTTTTGATCAGCGTCAACCCCCAAAGTGAAATAATCAGCAAGGAAGGTAACATGGTCAACATGAACCGTCGTCTAATCTCCCACCATTGTTTATATATAGCAAATAAGTATACTATTTCCGCAACAATCACGAAAATCATAAATAGAAACGAGTAAAATCCCAACACATTTACAATGGAAAGCAATATCCAATATCGCAATTTTCCTGTTTTTATAGCCATTATAAACGTCCAATATGAAATAGAAACCATTAAGACAAAGAGACTATACATCCGAATCACCTGTGAATAGTAAACCAATGGAAGTGATAAAGCCGAAGCTGCACCTAAAATCAAGCCGAATTTCCTATCATCAATTTCTTTTCCTAAAAGAAACAACATCGGCGGTATACAAGCGCCGATGAGCAAATTCAAGAGTCTCAACCACCGATCATCCAGGCTGATCAGACTCCATACTTTCACAATCCACGGAAACAGCGGCGGGAAGTTCTCCTCCTTGCAGAAATTCCAGATTTCCACGAAGGACATCTTCGTCTGCAGCAGGATCGCCACTTCATCGAACCAGACATCCAATGTAAACAGTCGTGGAACGCGCACAAGGATGGCGAAGACAAAGAGAAAAAACAGGATTTTCAGATCCACTCTTTCGTCTTTCACTTTTATGGTTTCACTTTTCATTGATACGGATGAGAGATTTATCGGTATCAGCGCTTTGGGGATGTACTGCCAAGTTAATGACGGCTACCGCTAAGCCGAGGAACATCCAATAAGGCCGAATCATAAACATGCGGTAGTCCACCATACCATGTATAAGGAAGGCGACAACGGCGGTAAGAATTCCGACGCACAGGTAACGATCGTGGATGTCTTCGAAATGGAGAAAACCGCGCCACAACTTGACGAGAATGGAGATCGTCAATCCCAGAAACAGAAACAGGCCGATAATGCCTTGATGGATGACAATATCGAGGTACAAATTGTGCGCATGATAGGCTCGGAATTCTTCGTCTGTGAGCCGCAATGTCCCGATTCCATAATGCTGCCCCAGATACCAGAAGGCTCCCGGTCCCAGCCCCCTCCAGAGATGATTTTCCGTGGTGATCATCTGATAACACCCCTCCCATATCTCGTATCGAGCGACCATCGTGGGGATGGACATAGGATCGCTGAAAATGTCAGAATACGATCCGAGAAAACTGAGATCTACTGTATAAATGAAGAAGATGCTCAGCGACAGCATGGCTACCACCAGCGAAGCCCGAGCCAGGGAACGAAGCGGATTGCTGCGCAACCGCTTGATATAAGGATTCACCAGCCAGAACAACATAACGCCGGCAACTGAGGAAACCGCGGTTGCTCGGGATTGTTCGTACAACTGAGCCGCCAATAAAAACAACAAGTCGATATAGAACATCATTTTCTTCAACAAATTTTTTACCGTTAATAGATACGCCAGCGTAATGAAGAAGGAAAAAGTCATCAGCGTAGTGCTCCAGTTCTTATGAATGCCCAGAGCACCCGGGGCGGCACCCCAAGCCTCCGTTTCTTCCGGCTGAAGTCCAAAATAGGGCCCGAGAAAAGAGAATATTGCTAAAATCACCCCGGCACCAATCCAGGACCAGATTGCCAATCTCAGTTTTTTTCGGTCGCTGATGACTATGGGAGAAATCAGAAACAACAACAATCCGACCGTACTGACTTTCACCTCTTCCCATCCGGTAGGAATAGGTTCATAACACCAAAAAAGAAACCCCATCCAGGTAATCGCCAACAAACCCACGGCGTACCATTTCTCCGGAAAGATTTTCTTGGTCTTCACTTCATGACCCGAAAGATATCGGAAAAACCACCCCACCATAAGCGCGGCACCTAAAATAATTTCATACCGAATTGAGGAGCCGATGACCATCGTCCCGCTGATATTCAAGGGAGTGGAATCATACCAGACGGCTAAAATCAACAAGAGGTAAATCACGATCGGGCTTTCGAAGGCGATGATCGTCCCGATGAAAACAGCGACGACGGAGATGACGTAATTCATGTTGCCCACGAACAGAAACGCCGCGACGACTTCGAAGGCGAGCAGTCCGGCGATCGTCATATACGGGCTTTTCAGCAGAAAGAGAGCCGGGATCGCCAAACCCAGCAATCCGAACTTATACGCGCGAGGATCCCCGGACAGCCAGAACCAGAGACCCAACCCCACCATAGCCGCAACATAGAGAATCAATCCCCAAAGGTGCGACTTTTTGATTACGGGGATCTCAAGCTTAGGCCAAGGTCGGCTGCTGTACGTCCGCAAATACTCTAGCATATGAACGATTCACTTGATTCTTGATTTTCTTTCGATTCTACAGCGCTTTTACTTCGCACCATCGAAGACTCTTCGAGGCGCACCGTGAGGTTCATCCAATCCACTTGGTCGGGATACGTTCGATATAATTCGGCGACTCCATCCATATAACGCTGTACATTTTCTTGAAGGATTCGGTCTTTCGCGGCATCTCGCTCAAGATCGAATTCCGGCTGCATGACGAGCAGATGCCGATCGTGGTCTTGGCGGATCAGCGCCGATAGCAGGACGCGTGCCCCCGTCTTCAGAGCGAGTCTCACCCATCCGCTGGGAAAATAGATTTCCTGCTCGAGGAACCGCACGAGCACGCTGCTTGCATCCGGCTCTGCATCGCAGGCAATTTGCAGAATCCGGTTCTCCTTCAGCATCCTGAGCAGCCAGACCGGATCGCCTGGGTGACCGATCTCGTGAAATCGTCTAGCAGCGTCGAGCTTCACTTTTTGCGCGAAGTTTCCGTGATCTTCATAGCGGGAAGAGATCACCGCCATGGGATATCCTTTCACCGCCAGTGCGATATGGTGCAAGCGTTCGTTGCCGATGTGCGGCACCGGTAAAACGACACCTCTTCCCTGCTCCAAGGCGCGATCGAGATGCTCCAACCCCTGAAAACAGACCCAATCGGACAGCTTTTGCTCATCCAGATCCCGAGTTAAAAACAATTCCATGAACTTTTTCTGATGATTGATCCAATAGGATCGCAGGAGATCTTCCGCCCGATCCGCCGGGATCTCAGGGAAGATCCTTCGAATCGTGCTCAGGTATTTTTCCCGCGACCAACCGCGTCCTACGTATCCCCAGCGCGCGCGCCACTTGCCCATGATCTCCGCGACGGCATAGACCCGCTTTCGGCGATCCAGCCCGCCAACCAGATCCACGAAATTCTTAAAAAAACGATAATGAACGTCCTGGAGGAATTTGGTGGTCGCGTTCATGGAATTCCGTTATGAAGTGAAACGGCCCAAAAGCAAGTCCTTCACGTCTCGAATGATTGGATGCACGCGGACTTTCACCGCATCGCAATCCGCGCAGAGGGGAATCTGACGGATCTTGCGCTCTACATGTAGTCTGCGCAGATCGGTGATCGCCGGACCGTTCCACACATCCCGCAGCTGATCCGTGCGAATATCCCCGAGCGTTACGATCCCATTTAAATCCGCGCAACAGCCGAGGATCCGCCCATCCCACGCAATAGATAAGCTCTGCCATAATACAAAGCAAGGAAAATATCTATTTCCTGTGGGGCGGGCTTCTTCCGTCAGGTCCATCCCCGGCCAGGAAAAAGGAAAAATCACGAAGAAGCGATCCAGCGGTAAGCCTGCGAATCGCGCTTTGAATTCCGGCGATAATTGCAACGACTTCGGCTTGGTCTTATCATACAGCTTGATCACTTGCAGCGTCACGTGAGGTTTCTTGCTGGAACGCTCTTTTTTCAGTTTCAGAAATGTCAGCACATTATTGAGTGTTTTTTCGTAATCCGCTCCGATCCGCACGCTTTCATATTCTTCCGCCGTCTCACCATCAAAACTCAGCGACAATGTGTCCAGTCCGCTGTCGAGAAGGATGCGGGCGCGCTTTTCATCGAGAATGGTGGCATTCGTGTGGATATTCGTCAGGAGACCGCGGTCCTTAGCGGATCGGATCAATTCTCCTAATCGCGGATGAAACAGCGGTTCCCCGGCTAAGAAGAACCGTATCTCGCTCACGCCGAATTGCGCCGCCTGATCCATCGCACGAAGCGCGATCTCCGGTTCGATATAACCTTTCCCCCGATCTTGCCGATACGAGCAAACCTTACAATGCAGATTGCAAAATCCCGTAGGTTCGATGTTGATGAAGTAAGGCGGCAGGGACAGCTTGATCTTCTTGCGGTACCACTCCGTCCGCAATCTCCACCAATGCAGGTGATGTCGCAGTGTCCGCGTCATGATGCGATACGCCTCTTCAACTTGGCGATGATTTCGATCCCTCTGAACATCAGGTCAATCAGAGGCGTATCCGGATTGGTATAAAACAGCGCGTGGAGTTCCTCCTGGGTTTCCGGCAGAAGATTGGTATCCTGCCGGATGACGCCCTGTTCCAACGCCAGGCGATAGATGGCGGTGTCGGGTTCGATCCGGATATTGGTCAATCCGAAACCGTATTGCTTGTCCCGCAGGTGATAACGAGCTTTCTGCCAAAATATCATCAATCGGAAGAAATCCTTATAGGTCTGCCCGGGCGGATTGATGAAGAAATTAAACCCAAATTCCGCACCGTTAGACTTTTTCGCGATTTCATATACTTTGTAAATATCCTCAACGCGGGAATTTTTCTGCAGGATTTTCAACGTTTTTTCGCTGAACCCGTCCGGTGAAAATGAGAAATATTTGCATCCGGCTTCTCTTGCCAGCTTGTAAAAATCCTCGGAAAACGCCCGTTCGTTGAACCATGCAGACCAGGGCACATTCAGCTTCTGCCGGATGATCTCTTCGCAAATCGCGACGGCGTGAGCTTCCGGGATATTGAAAATCGAATCTACGAACATAAAGCGATCAATATCGAAAAGCCGCTTCAACTCGGCGATATCCGCGACGATTTTCTGCGGATCCCGCAGACGATAATAGGCACCATTTAAAAAAGAGTAGGTGCAGTATGCGCATTTCAGAATGCACCCGCGTTTGGACTGAATTCCGATGGCATCCACCTGACCTTTATAGGGTTCGGCGTCAATCAAGTCCCAGCGGGGGGTGGGCAACGCGTTGAAGTCCAGTAACCGGGGCGGGCTGGACTGGACGATTTCGCCGTCGCGGCGGAAGAGGACACCGGTCGCATTTTCAGGATGGTCGAGGTCCGCCAGCAATTCCGGGAACGATTCTTCCGCTTCCAGCAGGACTCCCATTTCGATTTCGGGGAAACGGAGCATGAAATCTCGGGCAAAGATGGAAAACCCGGAACCGCCGATGATGCGGCGCGCCTTCGGAGCATGCTGGATGATCGTCTCAAGCGTGGGGCGCAGAGTGGGGACGTACACAAAAGGATCGCGGAATTGAGTATTATCCACATTGCGCTGCGATAATCCTACGACATCCGGCTGAAAATCGCGCAGACGTTCTGCCAGCGCTCCATAAGGATTATCGAAGACGTTGAGATCGAGAATCCGCACCTCGTGATCCCGCAGCATCGCGCCGAGGTACGCCAAACCCAGCGGATAGACTAATTTTTCACGCCGCCCCAGATATGCTTGAACCAGAAGGATCTTCAATGAATTCGTCTCGGATTATTTTTTTCACCGGGATCTTACTGGACATCGTCGTTCCGGACGGATCGGGACGAGAGCACACCGGCACGTCTACCCCACCCCCGCAGTGTCTGCTTCATAAATGCCCTTTGATCTACTGACACCACGCGGAACAACCAGATGAAAAAAAGATACACTAAGCCGAACAACGCGAAAGTATAATAAAAGGGCAAATCCCGGATCAACCAAAGGAAAACAGCGGCGCAGATCACCGCGCTCAAAGGCTTGATCATAATCCGGCTAAAATCGAAAGTAGCGACGTATTTGCACGCCAGAGAATACATCACCACAAAACAAGCCACATCCGCCGCCAGAGTCCCCACGGCGGCACCCATGATACCATAGATGGGTACGAAAATCAGGTCGGCGATGAGCTTGACGGAGAAGATGATGCCCGAACCCACCACGACCAGCTTCTGCCGCCCGATAGCTGTGAATGAGAGATCGAAAAAATAGAGCAACGCATGAAATATGATCACCGGCGAGATGACCGCCAGAACCGCTGCAGAAGGTTCGTATTCCGCGCCGAAGATTGAAATCGTCAATTCCCGGGCTTCAATAACCAGGTATGCTGTGATTCCCATGGTGATCACAGCAATCGCCTTCAAATAACCCTGTCCATCTTCGTGGAGTTTCTGGAGCGATTCCTTCGCTGCTCGCGTCAGATGAGGCAAAAGCACCCAAATCATCGGGATCAGCACGGTGAACAGCGTCGTAATGACGCGGAACGGCACGCCGAATAAACCTGTCTCCTCCGCGCTCCGAAAATACTTCAAAATGAGCACATCAATCTGGAAATAATAGCTGTGAAACGTGAAGGCGATGCCGATCGGCAATGATTCCTTCACGAAAAAACGCCAAGTTTTCGGGTCGAAAGTAAGCCGGGGGCGGATGAATTTGCGGGAGACCATACGCATCGCCAGCAACCCCTGCCCTGCTTCCGCCAAGAGCAGCGCTCCGAAGATGGGGACCAATCCCCCGCCCAACAAGACGATAATTACGGTGGCGACCGCTTTGATAATCTGATACAGCGTTGTGGCGATGACGCGGAATTCCATCCTCTCATATGCCAGGAATACCGCATAACCGACCACCGTAAGAATTTCCCGAAAGAACAGCGTGCCGATAAACGCGAGCAGAATCGCCCAGATTTCTTCCTGACTGCCGCCGACCAGCAGCGTGGTCCCTATTCCCAGCGGCAGTGTAAAAAGTACGATCAATAATTTTAATGTGAGGGTGGAACCGATATATTCACGCGAGAATTCTTTGTTGCGAGTCACCTCGCGAATCAAAATATGATCCAGACCCAGATCCACCAGTGGGACGAATATCGTGACGAAAGCGTAAATATAAGTATATCTGCCCATCCCTTCGGGACCCAGATAGCGAGCCAGGAGCACCGCGATCCCGAAGGTGACGACGACGTCAATGCCGCGGGCGATAAAACTGAAAAAAGTATTATGAACGATGGACTCAATTCGATTGGCGCTCAGGGTCGTGTCTCCCGCATTGTGCGATTCGATCGTTTCTCTTCCTGCACCGAGATGAACTGGATCACATCGTTCACCTCTTCCATCATCTCTCGGAAATGGGGAAAATCCAGAGTCTGCAGACCGTCTGAGAGCGCCTTCTTGGGATTGGGATGAACTTCCACCATAATGCCGTCCGCACCCGCCATCAATCCCGCCAGTGCCATCGGGATGACAATATCACTTCGTCCGGTGCCGTGAGAAGGATCCACAATGACGGGAAGTCCGGACATCTTCTTTAAGATTGGAACGGAAGCGAGGTCGAGTGTGTTACGAGTGATGTGATCGAACGTTCGAATGCCGCGTTCGCAGAGCATCACGCGCTTATTCCCTTCCTTCAAAATGTATTCCGATGCAAGCAGAAACTCTTCGACTGTCGCCATAAAACTGCGCTTCAACAACACCGGCTTATCTGTGCGTCCGATTCGCTTCAATAAGGGATAATTGAACATATTGCGCGCCCCGACTTGAAGCACATCCGCGTACTTCATGATCAGATCCAGCTCTTCGGGCTCCATGACTTCCGTCACGGTCAACAGCTGAGTCTCTTCACCCGCTTCCTTCAAGTAAAACAGCCCCTGTGGCCCCAAACCCTGAAAGGAATGCGGCGACGTGCGGGGCTTGTATGCTCCGCCGCGCAGCATTTGAGCGCCCTGAGCTTTGACTTCCCGAGCGATTTGCAACAGCTGCTCCCGACCCTCGATTGCGCAGGGACCCGCGATGATGATCTTCTGGGGTCCTCCTACGGTCAATTCTCCGATCTTGAACATGGCTTCGCCATTCGATTAGACAGACGCCGTCTTATGGTTGTATCAGCAGATCCAGCGCAATGATCTTGCGGAAAATCTCTTCGACCGCTTCGTCGTATATCGGACCTTTGTTCTGTTCGATGATGCGCGCGATCATCTCATCCCCATGCAAACTCGAATACAGCGGTTGCGACTGCTGCTCTTTCAACGCCAGTATCCTCTGTATCAATTCCACGCGGGCATTCAACAGATCCAGGATTTTGGAATCAATGGACTGAACGCGCCTTTGCAAAGCCTGAGCTTCGTCTTCCGCAATTTCGTCCAGCGCCTCCCGAGCCAATGCGGCAGACGGTAGTTTGCCGGTTG
>CAZUTK010000058.1:12192-17462 GCA_964623265.1 uncultured bacterium
CAGATCTTCTCGGATTTCGATGGAAACGGGCACTTTGTAATCCGCCAGAGTGCGGCGGCAGAAAGCGCGGATATCCTTCACGTCCAGAGATGCACCAGGCTTCAAAACGACAAACGCCTTGGGCACCTCACCGCGCATCGGATCGGGCAGAGCGATCACCGCGGCTTCATCAATTTGCGGATGCTCTTCCAGAGCCATTTCCACTTCGGTGGGGTACACCTTCATCCCGGCGACTTTCATCAGCCCGCTGCGGCGCCCGAGAAAAAAGTAGAATCCGGCTTCGTTTCTGCGCACCATATCCCCGGTGTAGCAGGCGCCGTGGTGGAAGGTAGCTTGCGTCTCGGCGGGCAGATTAAAATACCCCTGCACCACGCCAGGCCCCGCAATGACCAATTCCCCCACCTCACCCACATCAGCTTCCCGGCCTCCGGAACCCAGGACATGCACCTCGTAGCCGGGACACGGTTTGCCGATGGAACCCGGATAAGACCCGTCCAGCGGCGCATTCGCCAGAGCGATTCCGGTAGTTTCTGTGCTGCCCCATACTGGGAGAAACCGCACCTGAAAAATCTCCTCGAATTCTTTACACAATTCCGGTGGAGAGTACATACCTCCTGCTTCCGGAATCCGCATCGAAGAAAAATCGAACTCGCCGGAACGACCCAATGGAAAGAGTGATTTATAAAATGGCGGCACCGCCATGACGCAGGTCACCTTGAACTGCTCGATCACTCGGGCGATGGTCCTCGGGTACATACTATCCAGAAGCACCATCGTCCCCCCGAGATAGATGGAACGGCAGAAGATTTCGTGGGGATGCGCATACATAGGAAACATGCATAGGTGCACGTCGCGATTGTCCATCTTCATGATTTCAACCGCGCCTTTGGTGTTCCAAATCAGATTCCCGTGCGTGGTGATCGCACCTTTGGGCAAGCCGGTTGTCCCGGAGGTATAATTCAGGTAAGCAACATCGTTTTCTTCGATCTGAACGCCGGGTGCCCGTTCCGATTCCTTCGCGAGGAATTCGTCGAACGACAGTATTTTTTTCTGATTCACCCGCCCTGTGATGATAATGCGGCTCTGGGGGTGATTCGGTATGAACAGCTTCGTCAAGAGGGGATAAAAGAGGGGATCCGTGATCACGGCAAATGGATTCAAATGATCGAAGGTAACCCGCAGCATGTCGGGCTTCAATCGCATATTCACGGGTGCGATGATCCCGCCGGCACGCGTGACCCCTAAGAAGGCGACTACCGCTTCTATGGTCTTGGGCAGCAACATCCCAACTACATCCCCGCGTTTCAAGCCGAGATTCAGCAAGCCGTTCGCCAGCGCGTTGACTTGATTGTTCAACTGCCGGTAGGTGAGATTTTGCTTTCTGGAAAGGATGGCGAACTTTTCCGGGCTGCTCTGGTCAGCTCTTTCCAGCATGCGATCCAGAGTCATTCAGTACCTCTTTTTTGTATCTATGAAATTTACGCTATTTTTTCTCAGAAGTCAATGCAAAATCCAGCGTTCCTGCATCACCTTTTTTCCGGCTGTATTTCGAGCATAAATTCACATATTCATTCATTTTAGTTCAACCAGCGCCCCCCCTTGAAGACAGGCGTTATGATCGTCATTTTAGCAAGATCCCCTTGACAAGGAGACGGGAAGAACCTTCGTCGATGCGGAAAAAATAGATCCCGGAGCCGGCGGAATTCGGAAATCGGCAGGGGATCGAATGAATCCCCGCTGGCAAAGTACCCAGAAAGTGCGTTTTGATCAAACTGCCGTTTAGACTAAAAATTTGCAGTACCGGATCGGCAGCGGAAGCTAAGGCGAATTGAATCTGCACCGTCTGATTGAAGGGATTCGGATATAGACTTAGAATTCTATACTGATCGGGCAGCGCTTTCCGGTTCCCACCCTGCACTCCCGTTGGGATTTGGAACCATTGCAGCACGGCATTAAGGAATTCCTGCCTCGAAGTTGTGCCACCCAAACCTGAAGCTCCTTCCAGCCCGAAACCGAGGAAGATCATCTTATAAGGCGATTCCAAGCGCACCCCTGCGATCGGCTGCGAGGCGCCTCCGTAACGCATGCAGACCACGGATGATGAGCCGGCGGTACACAGAATGTCGGTCGAAGTCTGATTGCCCGCTCCGCCGACTCCGGCGAGGAGGAGACTTAAGCCCGCAGTCACCGGATCTCCCGCTACGCCCTGCACCTGCAATTGATTCGACGATGCGCTGATGAAGCCTGCCCCCAGATAATCCGCCAGAAAGCTTTCTCCGGCGAGATCTTCCGCGATATTCTGTCCCGTCAGAAGCAGTGCCCCGCCGGAATCGAGAAAATTTCCCAGTACTTGTTGTTCCGTCGCTGTCAGGGTATTCTGGTTCTGATCGCCGGTGAACCAGATTAGTGCCTGGAAGTATGAATGCTCTGTCAGCGGCGGACCGTTGACGGAGGTATCCCATACATAGGTGTCATACCCCGCATTCTGCAATGGAGTCGAATAGAACGACTCGAAGAAATCCCCTCCATCGTCATCTACCAACATCAATGGAGCCGGCGTCAGAAAGAAATCCGCTTCGGTGGAAGCACCGATCGTCACCTCAATATCAGAGACTTCGCGATCCGTATAGGGGATCTCCGGATCTACCACGATGCGATAACGCCCTGCGACAACGGGGAGCGAATAGATCCCGCCGCCCGGAACGGTGCTGCAGGTAAACAACGCCGAATCCGGCGGAAATGAACTATGATAAAACGCCAGATCCGCACGGATGGGATCACCGCTTCCCTGATCCTGGACGACCCCGTGAATCTCCCCCCAGCCCAGCACATCAAGGCTTAGAGTTGCCGTATCGTTGGCGGATATCGCACCGCCCGGCGACAGCGTCAGCAGCATCTGTGCGAATCCCGGTTCAGACGGTGTCCAAAATCCCAGACTGATCGTATCCACATCCGCAAAATCGAGAAATGAAGATCCGGCGGCGGTGAATGCACCGCTGATGGTGATATTCACATTGCCGAAAGGAAGAATCCCCCCGTTGCCCACCAGCACCTTGACTTCGTATGGTACTCCCTGAAGGACCGGCAGCAGGCTGTCCGGCAGAAGAAAACCGAGGGCAACAGCATCATAATCCGGTGATTGATCTATGAATGGAGCCAGACCCATATAATTCAGATAGCACGACACCCAGCTCTGATCCATTGTCGCCGGATCACTGGAAGTCGCAGGGATACCCCCGTCGTCGTCGGCATCGCCGTCCAACAAAGTATCCACCAGCGCATAGGCAAAAGCCGTATAAGTGGAATCTTCCAAGATTTCGGCGCTGGCGTGATAGGCGTGAGCATACCAGGTGTTCCAGGCATTGTTCCACTGCCCGGGTCCGGCATAAGTGTCCATATAGGGCAGATAATTCGGCAGCCAGGTCCATCCCGCCGCCGGATCCTGTGCAAACACCGACTTGCAGACTCCCCACAGAGCAGTTCCGCCGCTCATCGCCCAGACTTCGTTGCTGTTCAAGCGATTGGGATTCGCCTCCAACCACGCTTGAACATCGGCGCCGACATCCAGAGCGTGCGATACCGAGGTGGGATCGCTCTGCTCGATTCCGTATGCGTACAGCGTCCCCGCCGCCCAACCTTCGACCAGCGGGTGCAGCCGCTGATAAAATTCGGTGGTGCCGGTATACGGCAAACGGTGCGAGCGGAGGTACGCGGCGCAGGAATCAGCATACCATAGATAGGAGCTGTCGCCATAAACCGCGCGGTAATAGGCTTCCGCCACAATCCCCCAGCCGCAATTGTGCACGCGATAATAATCGCTGTCCGATCCTTCTTCATTATACGCCGGAAAATTCATCGTGTAGACCCAGGCGGCGTGGATATTCTCGCGATAGGTATCCAAATCGCCCGACCAACCGGCGTAAATGCTCCAGACGCGGATGGCTTCCTGCGTGTTGTCGGTCTGCACGATCGCCCAGAGCTCCGCACTTTCCCCTTCGTGCATCCCGCCGTACGCTGGATTCAGGGAGTCAAGCTCCTGCATAGAGGTCAGGAAATCGCAGATCTGAACGTATTCAAAGAGGAAATTATAAACATCCGGGGTGCGGGGGATTCCACTTTGGGGAATAAGGGTCGGTTCGCGGGCGAAACCGTGAGAAGTCGGGATTGTGCTCTGATATTTTTCGTAATCTTCGGTTGTCCAGTAGGGCGTCGGCTGCAGGATTGCGGGCAGGAAGGCGGTTCCCAGGACGGACAGAATGAAAAAAACAGGGATCTTTTTCATAGGCTTTACCTTTCAGTGAACGGACGGATAACGATCAACCCCCACTCCTCGCTTCGGAATGGGGGTTGATCTGCCATCGTGCAGTCTGCCGCGCTCGAGATTCTCGCTCCGGAAACCAGATCCGCAGATGCAGCGCGGCTACTGTCAGGTATGCCCCCCGCTGTCTATTTCAACAGCACTACCTTTCGGCTGTTCTCCCCCCAGGGCGTGCTGATTTGCACGAGATAGGTGCCGCTCGACAAGTTCTGAGCATTCCAGTGAATTCTATGTTCGCCGCCGGACAGGCTTCCATCAAAGAGGGAAGCGACCGGCCGGCCCATCAAGTCGTACACGCCGATCCGCACATTCCCCGAGAAGGGAAGTTCGAAATTCACGACGGTGGACGCATTAAATGGATTGGGATAGCAATTCTTCAGCGTGAAGCTCGCAGGAGCAGAACCAGATTCCGGACGGATGCCGACGACTTCCTGATGATAGATTTCCAGAGCCCGTGTATCGCAGAGGACGACATAATCCGCATCCCATCCGACGACCTCATAGGCGTTGCCGGGCGAATCGACGTTTCCGTACCAGCGCGGATTTGACGGGTCACTGACGTCATACGCCGTCATCCCGGTCATCCAATGAGCCACATAGAGATACCCGTTGAAGTAGGTGACTCCGCGCGCCTGATCGCCGTCATATCCCACCGTAGAGACCAATGTGGGATTTGCGGGATTGCTGACATCCACGATGACCAATCCCTCTTCTTCCGCGGCGATGAAGATATAGTCCCCGTTGACCGCCACCATGCGTGCGGCACCGATGGTCGGATAGTTCCCTTCCTGCACCGGTGCTGCCGGATTGGAGAGGCTGTATATGTAGACGCCGGCTGTGCTGGAAGCGACGTAGAGATACCCATTAGCTGCTGTGATCCCCTTGCTTTCCGCCGCAATGTTCACCTGCGTCACGAACGTGGGATTCGTCGGATTTGTGATATTCAGGACCT
>CAZUTK010000059.1:0-17012 GCA_964623265.1 uncultured bacterium
CCCGCATAATCGCCGGCTCGCCCAGCACCGCCCGCCTTTCCGGGAAGAATCGGTCATCGCTATAACAGGAAGCATCCCAATGGCGAACCCTTCCCGCATCCTCGCCCTCATCGGGCGCGATCCCTTGCGCCGGCATCAACTCGATGTCCTTCAGAACCCGCTCCGAAATGACCACGGCTTCCACCCGCACCCCGACATCCGCCGGGATGGCGAACAACCGCGTCACGTGCGGTACCTCTGGCTTGCCGATCTCCTGTTCGAACCCCCCGCCCGGGATTTCCACCCGATCCCAGCGCTTCCCTTCCAGCACGGCGCTGCTGAATTCGATCCCCGGCAATCGAACCTCAAAACGTCCGCCGTTTTCAGACGATGCGATCAGAGTGATTTCCGGCCGCATCTCCTCCACTTGAGCATCGAATTGAATCCATTCACCCTGTGCAATTCCGAAGAACGCGACCCCGGTCAGCAATCCAATCAGCCTGCGCATGATCCTTTCCTTCCTGTGTTTTGGTATTGATGGATCCGGCTCACATACAATGCAAACTGCGCGCCAGAAAAAATCCTTCCTGGAAGCGCCCGGTAACCATGATCCACAGTTGAAATACGAAATCTTTGGACTTCCTGTTGCTTTTTTGCACAGTTCCGTATATCTTTCGTGGTACGCCGTAAACCAGGACGATACGCCGCTCCCGCGTCACTGACCTCAATGGAAATACACAACCTCCGCAGGACAATCCTATGAATTCACCCGAGATCATTTGGGAATTCGCCAACCTCGACGCATCTACGCTGAAAGCTCCTACAGGACTGCGTCAATCCGACCTGGAAAATGCCTTGCCCGCAGCCCGCAATGCACATCACGAACTGATGCGCCGACGGGAATCCCGTTCCCTGCCCTTCTACGATCTCCCCTACCGCGGCGGGATGGTCGCTGAAATCCGCGCGTACGCTGAAGAAATCAAAGATCGCTTCAGCGACGTCGTGGTGCTGGGAATCGGAGGCAGCTCGCTGGGTCCGGCGGCTCTCTGCCATGCGTTAGGGCAAACGCCGTCCACTGCGACGCCTCGGCTGCGTCTGCACTTCCCCGACAACGTGGATCCCTTCGAATTCGACCGCCTGCTGGGTTCGCTGAACCTCGAACGAACCCTCTTCAATGTGATTACCAAGTCTGGCGGAACCCCCGAAACCATCGCTCAATATCTCATCGTACGCGAACGACTGGAACATCGGCTCAAGGATCGCTATCGGGATCATCTGGTCTTCACGACGGATCCGGAAAAGGGTCTGCTGCGCAGGCTGTCCCGGGAAGAGCGCATCCGCGCGTTCGACATTGATCCGGGAGTCGGCGGGAGATTTTCGGTCTTCACGCCGGTGGGGCTGTTGTCCGCAGCGCTCGCCGGCTTGGATATGGACGAACTCTGCGCCGGCGCACGAAAAGCCGTCCAGGATGGAACGCAGGACGATCCCTTCGCCAATCCGGCGTACCGATTCGCGCTCTCGCTCTGCCTGCTGCGCGACCTGCGCGGAATCGGCACCGTGATCCTGATGCCCTATTGCAACCGCCTCCTCGGTCTGGCAGACTGGTTTCGGCAGCTCTGGGCGGAAAGCCTCGGCAAACGCTTCAACTTAAAGGGCGAAGAAATCTTCTGGGGGCAGACTCCCGAAAAAGCCCTGGGCGCCACCGATCAGCACTCCCAAGTGCAGCTCTATATGGAAGGACCCTTCGACAAGGTGATCTGCTTCCTCGAAGTGGAGGATCACGGCGTGGACGTCATCATCCCGCGCCTGTATCCGCACATTCCCGAACTGGAATTCTGGGGCGGGCACACCCTGGGGGAACTGATCAACGCGGAATGCGCCGCCACGCGTGAAGCCTTGCTGCAGGCGGGACGGCCGAATTTGACGGCGCGTTTCCCGAACGTGTCCGCCTTCTCAGTGGGAAATTTTCTGATGACTCTGGAAATCGCCACGGTCTTCGCCGGCGCCTTTCTGGGCATCAACGCGTTGGATCAGCCGGGCGTGGAACTGGGCAAGAAGCTGACGAAACAAAAGATCGCGGCATCAGGAAGGTAAATAAATCTCCCCCGCCAGATACGTCACCGCCCGCCCGGAAATCTCCACGCGATCGCCCCGCAGCCGGCATTTCAGGAATCCACCCCGCCGCGAAACCTGCCGCGCCGTCAACGATGATTTTCCCAACCGTCGAGCCCAATAAGGCGTCAGGGTCGTGTGAGCCGATCCCGTCACGGGATCTTCGGGGATCCCCACCTGCGGAGCAAAAAATCGAGAGACGAAATCCACATCCTCGCCGGGCGCCGTGACGATGACCCCGCAGCTTCCCCCCGGTTGGGTGGCGTTCAGACTCTCGAGCATCCGCTCGAAATCCGGCTGCAGATCCTCCACTTCCTGCTGCGTCGAATAGACCAGCAGCCAATCTTCGCATCCGAGGAGTGCGGATTGGGGGCGTTGCCCCAGACTCCGGATCAAATCCTCAGACGGATCCACAGCTTTCGGTTCATCCGCCGGAAAATCCAGAGTGATGAAGGGATCTTCCCGACGCACGGTGAGACGTCCGCTGCGGGAATCGAAGACGATCTCGTCGCCGGCAAAATCCAGATGGCAAAAGAGGACGTGCGCCGCCGCCAGCGTGGCGTGGCCGCAGAGGTTCACTTCCACCCGCGGCGTGAACCAGCGGATGTGATACCCGCCTCCCTGCGCAACGAAAAAGGCGGTTTCCGAAAGATTGTTTTCCGCCGCGATCGCCCGCATCGTCTCATCCGACAACCAGGCTTCCAGCGGCACGACGCCGGCCGGATTGCCGCCGAAGAGGCGGTCGGTGAAAGCGTCCACATGATAGAATGGATAAGTCATGTTCACACCGTTTGATTGAGAACTACAGCATTAAGAACTCTTTATGTTTCGAAGGAAGCCGAATGCGAGTCTTGATTCTTCGCAGGGTTACCCCCGAATACGCTCGATCCACTCTCTAAAAAAGCGAACTCGCTATAAAAAAAACACAAAATAAATCCATTTATCCATAAAAAGATGCGTATATTGTAGATACCAAGATTGTCATGCACATTGGATTAAGCGTTTGAGTTCATCGCTTCATGAAGGTATCGTGACATTCTAATGGGTAAAAGTTAAAAAACTAAAAAGGAGTAAGGTAATGTCACAAGGTACTGTGAAGTGGTTCAACTCACGCAAAGGATTCGGATTCATCAATGTGGACGGCGAAAACGGCGATGTCTTCGTGCATGCCAATGAAGTCGTCGGCAATGGTCTGAACCGCGACTTGATGGAAAATCAACGCGTGGAATTCTCCGTGGAACAAGGACCCAAAGGACCCTCAGCAAAGAACGTAAAAGTGATCGGCTGAAATTGTCCTTATCAACATGAAACCCGACCGAAAGGCCGGGTTTTTAATTTTGCACACCTCCAACGCATTGCCCGACGCCCAGCAACCCCATCCACGATCGTCTTCCGTTCCTCCTATCGTCAATAGGCTTCGAACTCAACCCTTCAACGCCTGGAGAATCATCTCAACCGTCGGCGCTCCGGAAAAACCTTTTCCGGAAAGATACACCCTTCAGCCGCCTCCGCTGGGCGTTGCAGGGGAAACATCCTTGCCGTTCACCAGGATGGTGGGGGAACCGTACTCTTTATACGCCGGAGGCACATCCGGCGCTTCGAGATTGTATTCCCGCCACACAGCCGGTATGCTCAACTGCTCACAGGCAGAGCGCAGATTGCTCCGCGCCTGATCCACGTTGAGGCAACCGGGAAGATAGAGGAGTTCGAGGTTCATTTGCATTCCCCTTAGTCACTCTGATGAACCAGATCCGCCGCATAAATCGGCATCCAATCCTCGGTTCGGGAAAAACTCATCCCCGCTTCGAGATTCTCGCCCATTCGTCTTTCAATGTCACCGTGCGGTTGAAAACCGGATGCTGCGGCGTCGAATCCTTGTCCACGCAGAAGTACCCCTTCCGCTCGAACTGGCAGATGAACCCCGGCTGGACATCCCGCAAGGTCGGCTCCAGCTTGCAGCCGGTCAATACTTCCAGGGAATTCGGGTTGATGCCGGCTTTCCAATCCTCGCCCTCCTCGACGCTGTCCGGTTCCTCCCGGGTGAACAGATGATCATAAAGCCGGACTTCGGCATCCAGAGCCTGCCCGGCGCTGACCCAGTGCAAAGTGGCTTTCACCTTGCGTCCGTCCGGAGGATTGTCTCCGCCGCGAGTCGCCGGATCATACGAACAGCGCAATTCCACGACCTCACCGTGGGAATCTTTCACAACGCCCGTGCATCGAATGAAGTAAGCATAGCGAAGCCGCACTTCCGACCCTGGTGACAATCGGTAGAACTTCGGCGGCGGCGTCTCCATAAAATCGTCCCGCTCGATGTAGATCTCGCGCGAGAACGGAATCCGGCGCGTGCCCGCTCCCGGATCCTCCGGATTGTTCACCGCCTCCATCTCCTCGATCAGCCCTTCGGGATAATTCTCGATCACGACCTTCAAGGGCTTCAGCACCGCCATAAAACGCGGAGCCCGCCGGTTCAAATCTTCGCGCAGACAATGCTCCAGAAGCGCGATGTCCACCGTGCTGTCCCGCTTGGCGACGCCGATGCGCTCGGAAAAATCGCGGATGGCTTCGGGCGTGTACCCGCGGCGCCGCATCCCCGAAAGAGTCGGCATCCTGGGATCGTCCCAGCCGCTCACCCTGCGCTCCCGCACTAGCTCCAACAGCTTGCGCTTGGACATCACCGTATGCGTCAAATTCAGCCGAGCGAATTCGATCTGCTGCGGATGATGAATCCCCAATTGATCCAGATACCAATCGTAAAGCGGACGGTGATCCTCGAATTCGAGCGTGCAGATGGAATGCGTGATCCCCTCGATGGAATCGGACTGCCCGTGCGCCCAGTCGTACATCGGATAGATGCACCACCGATCCCCCGTGCGAGGGTGCCGCGCATGCAGAATGCGGTACATCACGGGATCGCGTAGATTCAAATTGGGCGATGCCATATCAATCTTGGCGCGCAGAGTCCGCGACCCATCCGGAAATTCCCCCTTGCGCATTCTCTCGAAAAGGTCGAGATTCTCCGCGACCGACCGATTGCGGTAAGGGCTCTCCACGCCGGGCTCTGTCAGCGTGCCTCGCGTCCTGCGGATCTCTTCGGCGCTCAGATCGCAAACGAAGGCTTTGCCCGCCCGAATCAATTGGACCGCCCACTCGTAGAGCTGTTCGAAATAATCCGACGCATAATACAGACGATCCCCCCAGTCGAAACCCAGCCAGCGCACGTCTTCGATGATGGCGTCTATGTATTCCTGCTCTTCCTTCAGGGGATTCGTATCATCGAAACGCAGATTGCACAGTCCTCCGAACTCCTGCGCCAACCCGAAATTCAAACAGATGGATTTGGCGTGTCCGATGTGAAGATAGCCGTTGGGTTCAGGAGGAAAGCGCGTGTGCACACGGCCGTTGTTCTTCCCCCGCTTCAGATCCTCGCGGATGATCTGACGGATAAAATGGGATGGGGTGGTGGTTTCTTCCGGCATAAAGGCTTCATCCCGGTGTCGTCAAGCTGTGACGAAGACGACGGGTTCTGCTTTATTCACTGGCTCCAATTCTCATGCACTAAAGATGATGCGCGCTGCTCCCACGGCAGCAGCGCCGCAAAACACAAATATAATGCGAGATGAATCGAGATACAAGAGGAAAATCTGCGGAAGGGGATGATCGCGCCTCGACGTCCCGCATTTCGAATCGCAGATCAAGGTTCCGTCAGAACGAACGCGCCAGGGTCATACCCCTGACGCTCCAAAAGCGCGAAAATCTCATTCTGCGTCGCCGACGGCAACTGCGGACTCCTGCTCAGTATCCAACCGTATTTGCATTTAGGATGCCCTACCACCGCCCAGCGATACTCGTCATCCAAGCCGATGATTCAGTAATCCCCCAGAACAGGCAGATTCCGAGCAGATTCACAAAGCTCACTTTCAATTTCGCCCGGGTCTTCTCGTCCGCAATCTTTGCAATCCCTGCGGCTGTAATGACGCCGCCGTCGGGTTTTCGGCAGCGGTTCACCACTTCAATCCGACCGTCCGCGCGCAGCGCATATTGTGCGGTGGTGCCGCCGGCGCACGACCGCTGAAAACGATTTGGGATTCTGGCGATTTCGTACCAGAGACCGAGATACCGCTCGATATCCACCGACTCCACTACCGCGGGAGCCTGTGGATCCGTTGCAATTGCTTCCGACGTTTGAGCAATGCCCCTCACGCAGCATACCGCCATAATCAAATTCCGCATAAGCTCACCTCGTGCCTTATGAATGTGAACCCGCATTCAGTAAGTAAAGTATACGAACTCGGATCGTCGAAGTTTCAGCGATCGCCGCATTCCGTCGCCTCCGCCCCTGGTGGCTCATAGAACAACTGCGCTGAAACGGCTCCCCGCTTCCCATACATTCCCCTTGCTTCTCAATTCGCAATTGGCTATATTTCCCGAAGATTCCGGGTCAGCCGCCGCAGATTTTACCCTTTTTTATCGCCAACGATTTCGCGGCTTTCACGCAATACTTACCGAAAAACGGTCGCAAACCCTGTGCGCTTTCAAAAACCAAAAGACCACCCCTCCTTATCTGAAGTCCACAGCACGGTCGCCATTCCGCAGCATGTGGGCTTCGCCAAACGCCTTTTCGCCTTCGCGGGACCGGCTTATCTGGTCAGCGTGGGCTATATGGATCCGGGCAATTGGGCGACGGATCTGGCGGGCGGCAGCAAGTACGGCTACACCCTGATCTGGGTGCTCCTGATGTCCAACGCTATGGCGGTGCTGCTGCAGAGCCTCTCCGCGCGGCTGGGCGTCGTGACGGGCAAAGACCTGGCTCAAGCCTGCCGGGAATATTACCCCGCTTGGATCAACATCCCCCTCTGGCTGCTCTGCGAAGTCGCCATCGCCGCCACCGATCTGGCGGAAGTGGTCGGTTCCGCCATCGGCTTGCAGCTCCTCTTCGGAATCCCGCTGGTCTACGGCGTGCTCATCACCGCCCTGGATACCATGCTCCTGCTCTTTCTGCATCATCTGGGCATCCGCAAGATGGAGGCATTCATCCTGATGCTGGTGACCACCATCGGTCTATGCCTGGGGGTGGAAGTCTTTCTGGCGAAGCCGGAATGGGGTTCTCTGTTCAAGGGCTTCGTTCCCAGTCTGCCGGATTCCGGAGCACTCTACATCGCCATCGGTATGCTGGGCGCCACGGTGATGCCTCACAACCTCTACCTGCACTCATCCCTCGTCCAGTCGCGCCGCATCGAAAAAACCCGCGCCGGAATCCGGCAGGCGTTGAAATACAACCTGATTGATTCCACCGTAGCGTTGAACGCGGCTTTTTTCGTCAACGCCGCCATTCTGGTGATGGCGGCGGCGGTCTTCCACCGAGCGGGTTATTTAGAAGTCGCCGAAATTCAGGACGCCTACAAATTGCTAGTGCCTCTCTTGGGCGTCACCCTCGCGCCGGTTCTCTTCGCCGTCGCCTTGATCGCCTCCGGGCAGAGCTCCACCATCACCGGAACCCTCGCCGGTCAGATCGTCATGGAAGGCTTCGTCAACATCCGGCTCCAGCCCTGGATCCGTCGCTTGATCACCCGCCTGGCGGCGATCATCCCCGCGCTGTTCACGATCCTCTATTTCGGCGAAGGCGCCACCGGCGCGTTGCTGGTGCTATCGCAAGTGGTTTTGAGTCTCCAACTCCCCTTCGCCGTCATCCCGCTGGTGCATTTCGTCAGCAGCCGCAAAATGATGGGTGAACACGGGATCCCCGGATGGGTCCAAGCGCTCGCCTGGATCATCACCCTGATCATCGTCACCTTAAACGCCCGGCTGGTCTGGGGTGAAATCCTCGCCTGGCTGGCGGATCATCCGGGCTCCATCGCCCTCTATATCGGCGTCATCCCGGCGGCGGTTTTCGTCAGCGCAGTCCTCGGATACGTCACCTTGCGCCCCTGGGTGGAAAGCCGCCTGCGTCTGGCACCCGCGGAAGGACCTGCCAACATCCACAAAGAATTGCGTATGCCGGATCTGAAAGACGTGAAACCCTTCCGGCGGGTCGCTCTGGCGGTGGATTTCACCGCCACCGATTCCGTCGTGATTTCGCATGCCGCTTCGATGGCGGCGGGGGGAGCGAATCTGCTGCTGATTCATATCGTGCAAAGCGCAGGAGCCCGCACCTTGGGCGGGGAAACGGAAGACCGGGAAACCCTCTTGGATCGCCAGAGGTTGGAGCGCTACGCCGACGCCCTGCAACAACGCGGGTTCCAGGTAGAAGTCGCGCTGGGTTTCGGGCGCGCATCGCATGAAATCCCCAGACTGGTCGAAGAAATGAAGGCGGATTTGCTGATTATGGGCGCCCACGGACACCGCACCTTCGGCGATATCTTCTACGGCACCACGGCGGACGCTGTACGACACCGCGTCAAGGTGCCGGTGATGATCGTAGGCGCTTTGGGAGAATGAATCCTTCTGTTGCGGTATCCGAAGACTCCTTCTATCGTTTCCCGAGTCTCTTCCGTAGTTAATATTTAAAACAATTGTATGCCGGAGAACTCGGTGTGAAAAACCGAGGCGACGAATCACAATTCACGGATCTGGACCTCCTCTGCGTCAACACCGTGCGTTTCCTTTCGGTAGACGCGGTGCAGCAAGCCGAGAGCGGACACCCGGGTATGCCTCTGGGCGCCACCCCGATGGCGTACGTGCTCTGGACGCGACACCTGAGGCACAACCCCACCAATCCGAGCTGGTTCGACCGGGATCGCTTCGTCCTCTCCGCGGGTCATGGCTCGATGTTGCTCTATAGTCTGCTTTATTTGGCAGGCTACGAGATCACCCTCGAAGATCTCAAACGCTTCCGACAATGGGGCGGCATCGCCGCCGGTCATCCGGAACGCGGCTTGACTCCCGGCGTAGAAGTCACCACGGGTCCGCTCGGCCAAGGTTTCGCCAACGCCGTAGGGCTGGCGATGGCGGAAACTCACTTGGCGGCGCGGTTCAACCGCCCGGACTTCGCGATCATCCGGCATTTCACCTATGGCATCGTCAGCGACGGCGACTTGATGGAAGGTATCACCGCGGAAGCCGCTTCTCTAGCGGGACACCTGCGCCTCGGCCGGCTGATCCTGCTCTACGATAGCAACCGCGTTTCCCTGGCGGCTGCGACGGACCTCACCTTCACGGAAAATACAGCCGATCGTTTCACAGCATACGGCTGGCACGTCCAATCCATCCCGGATGGAAACGACCTGTCCCGGATCCACCGAGCCATCGTCGCCGCGAAAGCGCAGACCGAACGGCCCTCCCTGCTCATCGTCCGCACCCACATCGGATACGGATCCCCGAACAAACAGGACACTTGCGCTGCGCATGGCGCGCCGCTGGGGGAAGAAGAAGTCGTATTGACCAAGCGCCGTCTGAACTGGCCGGCGGAGTCACCTTTCCACGTGCCTGATGAAGTCCTGCAACGATTCCGTCAGGCGCTGGATCAGGGGCGGCGGTTCGAATCCGAATGGGACATTCTCTTCCGGCGATACAAGCAACGCTACCCGCAGGAATCACGCGAACTCGAACGGATGATCGCCGGCGATTTACCGCAAGATTGGGATGCAGATCTGCCCTACTTCCCCCCGGATGAAAAGGGGATGAAAACGCGGGAAGCATCCGGCAAGATCCTCAACGCCGTCGCTGCGCGGCTGCCGATGCTCTGGGGAGGTTCCGCAGACTTGAACCCTTCGACAGGAACCGTTTTAAAAGGAAAGGGCGATTTCCAGGCACCGACGATGGTGCCGTCCGACCGTCAGGGAGAGTCCGGCGGAGGCTGGAGCTATGCCGGGCGCAACTTGCACTTCGGCGTGCGCGAACATGCTATGGGCGCGATCCTGAACGGCATCGCCGCACACGGCGGGACGATCCCTTTCGGATCCACCTTTCTCGTCTTCTCGGATTACCTGCGTCCGGCGCTGCGTCTGGCATGCCTGATGGAACTGCACATCATCTATCTTTTCACCCACGACAGCATCGCCCTCGGGGAAGACGGCGCCACGCATCAGCCCGTGGAACATCTGGCGAACCTGAGAGCGATCCCCCATCTCATCGTGATCCGCCCCTGCGACGCCAACGAAACCATCGAAGCCTGGCGCATCGCCATACAAGAGACACGCCGTCCGGTTGCCCTAATCCTGACACGCCAGAACGTGCCGACCCTGGATCGTTCTGTCTACGCCTCCGCAGCTGGATTGCGGCAAGGCGCCTATATCCTTTCCGAAGCGAGAGACGGGCGCCCGGATTTGATCCTGATCGGAACCGGATCGGAAGTCGGCCTCTGCCTAACGGCTCAGGCGATGCTGGATGCGGAAGGCGTCCGCACCCGCGTCGTCTCGATGCCCAGCTGGGAGCTGTTTGAAGAACAACCCGAAGATTACCGGAAGCAAGTCCTGCCTTCAACGGTGAAACCGCGCCTCGCGGTGGAAGCGGCTTCCCCGCAAGGATGGCATCGTTACGTCGGGGATTCGGGAGACGTGCTCGGCTTGCACCGATTCGGCGCTTCCGCGCCCGGAGATATCCTCCTGCGCGAATTCGGATTTACCGCCGAAAACGTGGCGGCGTGGGCAAAAAAATTGCTGGATGCATCGCGGAAAAGATGAGACGGATTCAAGAACATGCAAAATAACTTGCAGGCAATTATATGACTCTTGTGGAAAGACTGGCGGAATTTGCGTCCGGCGCCGCCTATGAGTCTCTCTCAGCAGCGGCGAAAACGCAGCTTAAAATCCGCATATTGGACGGGCTGGGGTGCGCCATCGGCGCCTTGAAAGGGGAACCCATCCGCCTGCTTCGTATGCACGTCGAAGACTTCGGCGGCGCGGGGCTCTGCACCCTGATCGGAGGCGGACGCACCGCTCCGGACCGAGCCGCCTTCCACAACAGCGCTCTGGTGCGCTATCTGGATTTCAACGACAGCTATCTGGCGAAAGGCGAAACTTGTCACCCCAGCGACAATATCGGCGCGGTGCTGGCGGCTTCGCAATACGCGGACGGCGGCGGCGAAGACTTTCTGACCGCACTGGCGGTCGCCTATCAGGTGCAGTGCCGACTGAGCGATGTGGCTCCGGTGCGAGCCAGAGGCTTCGATCACACCACCCAGGGTTCCTTCGCCGTCGCGGCGGGGGTTTCCCGTGCTCTGGGATTAAACGCCCGACAAACCGCCAACGCCGTCGCCATCGCCGGCACTGCCTTGAACGCGCTGCGCGTCACCCGCACCGGAGCGCTCTCGCACTGGAAGGGATTGGCTTACCCCAACACCGCCTTCTGCGCGACTCACGCCGCTTTCCTGGCGATGCGCGGCATCACGGGTCCCGCGGAAATCTTCGAAGGAAATAAGGGATTCATGGATGCAATCTCAGGGCGTTTCGAATTGGATTGGTCCCGTGAGAACCTCGAGATCGTAACCCAAACGATCTTGAAAAAATTCAACGCTGAAATCCATTCGCAGGCGACGCTCGAAGGCATTCTCGAACTGAAGAAGGAATCCGGATTCACGGCGGACGACGTGGAGAGCGTCGAAATCGAGACATTCGACGTAGCGTATCACATCATCGGAGGCGGTGAAGAAGGGGATAAGACCGTCGTCCGCAGAAAAGAAGAGGCGGATCACAGTCTGCAATATATGGCGGCGGCGGCAATCCTGGACGGACATGTACTGCCGGAACAATATGCACCCGAACGCATCAACCGCGAAGACATCCAGACATTACTGCGCAAAGTCCGGGTGCGCCCCGCTGAAGATCTCAGCCGTCGCTTCCCCGCGGAAATGCCCTGCCGAATCGCCATCCGACTGAAAAGCGGCGACATCCTCCGCAAAGAGAAGGCCGATTACGAAGGGTTCCGCACTCGACCGATGTCCTGGGACACCGTCGTCGCGAAATTCGAGAAACTGAGCGCCCCGTTCACGGGGCACAGCCTGCGCGCCGAAATCACAGACGCCGTCGCCAACCTGGAAACCATTCGGATCGCCGATCTGACCCGCCTCCTGGCGAACGTGCAGGCGCCGTTAATATAAAAAGGAGAATAATACAATGCCGCATAAGTCCGATCCCGATAAAGAAAAGAGCTTCTCTTTTATCAAGACCAACCTTCCACCGCCCAAGCCCCGCACCCGAGGCGTCACGGAAATCCGCGGACCCTATTATTCCGTGATGGGTACTCGTTATCTTCAGGACGTGATGGAGACGATGGGCGAATACATTGATTCCTTGAAGTTCGCGGGGGGATCTTTTACCTTGATGCCTGCCGGAATCCTGAAGGAAATCATCACGCTCTGCCATCGGCACGACGTGCTGGTTTCGACCGGCGGATTCCTCGAATATGTGCTGACGCAGGGCGCCGTGGATCAATATATCCGGGAATGCAAGCGTCTGGGTTTCGATATCATCGAAATCTCCACCGGATTCATCACCATCCCCGCGGACGACTGGCTGCGTCTGATCGAGAAAGTCCAGCAGGAAGGCTTGAAAGCCAAACCGGAAGTGGGCATCCAATTCGGAGCCGGCGGAGCCACCGCCGCGGCGGAGCTGGAAACCGAAGGCACCGGCGACCCCGATCGAGCCATCCGCCTGGCGCAGCGCTTCCTGGACGCCGGCGCCTATATGATCATGATCGAATCCGAGGGAATCACGGAAAACGTTCACTCCTGGCGCACCGACGTCCCCGCCAAAATCGCCGACCGTCTGAATCTCGAAAATGTGATGTTCGAAGCCGCCGACCCGGAAGTCTTCGCCTGGTACATCAAACAGTACGGACCGGAAGTGAACCTCTTCGTGGATCACAGCCAGATCGTTCAACTGCAATGCCTGCGCTCCGGCATCTGGGGAACCAAAAGCCTGTGGGGGCGAGTCCAAACGTATAAGGGATGATATTATGACGTCGAATCCGGCGGCGCAACGCTGCACCCCCTGTTCTACCGGGGGAAAACCGATCCCACCCAAACAAGCTCGTGAAATGGCTGGGGCGGTGCCTGCTTGGAAACTCCAGCAGAACGCGATCGAGCGAGAGATCAAATTCGCCGACTTCCAACAGGCTCTCGATTTCGTGAACCGGGTAGCCGCCATCGCTGAAGAAGAAGATCATCACCCGGATATCTTCATCTCCTATAGCCTCGTCCGCTTGACCCTGTTCACGCACAAGGCCGGCGGTTTGACGAAGAACGATTTCATCCTCGCGGCGAAGATAGATCGCCTCCTCGCAGCGCAACAGGGTCAAACGAATGGTTGAAGATCTGCACGGCAAGACTGCACTTGTAACCGGTGCGGCGGTGCGCCTGGGACGGCACATCGCGCTGGCTCTGGCCGGCAAGGGCGTCCACATCATTCTGCACTACCGGGATTCCGAGCAGGAGGCGCAGGAACTCTGCCGCCTGCTGGAATCCCGCGGCGTCTCAGTCTGGCTGATTCAGGCGGATTTCGATAGAACGGAAGAATCCGAAACGCTCATCCGTCGTTCGCTGGACGCCGCCGGATCGCTCCATTACCTGATTAACAGCGCCTCCATCTTCCCCTCCGACCGTATCGAGACTTTAAGCTATGAAAACCTTCAGCATTGCGTCAGAATCAACGCCTGGGCGCCTTTTGCGCTCTGCCGGGAGTTTCATCGCTGTGTCGGCAGAGGAAAAATCGTCAACTTGCTGGACACCCGCATCGCCGATTTCGACTGGCACCACGTGGGGTACATCCTGAGCAAGCAGATGCTGGCGCACCTGACGCGGATGCTGGCGATCGAATTCGCCCCTAAAATCAGCGTAAACGGTGTAGCGCCCGGACTCATCCTGCCGCCGCGGGGCAAAGATGCGTCTTATCTGGAACGGCTGAAAATCACGGTTCCGCTGCAGAGTCACGGAGATGAAGACGACATCGCCGACGCCGTGCTCTTCTTATTGCGGAGCCGCTTCATCACCGGCGAAATCATCCACGTGGACGGGGGGCGCCATTTGAAGGAGTACTCCCATGGATAAAATCATCATCCGTGACCTGATCACGCGCTGCATCATCGGCATCAATCCCGAAGAGCGCGTGGAAAAACAGGACATTTGCATCAACCTGACGATCCACGCGGACTTGAGCAGGGCTTGCCGATCCGATGATTTTCAGGATACTCTGGATTATAAGGCTCTGAAAAAGAAAATCCTGCAACGGGTGGAAAACTCCCAGTATTACCTCATCGAAGCGCTGGCGCAAGCCGTCGCGGAAATCTGTCTGGAGCACCCGCTGGCGCAATCGGTGGACGTTCAGGTGGATAAACCCGGCGCCCTGCGCTTCGCCCGCAGCGTCGCCGTGGAAATCACAAGGCGTCGAGGCGATTGATTATGCCGCTTGCCTACATCAGTCTCGGATCCAACATCGAACCGGAACGGAACATCTTCGCCGCGCTGCGCCTGCTAAGCGAACGCGTCCGGATCATCAGCATCTCCTCGATATACCAAACCCCGCCCCTTGAGCGCCCTGAACAAGACGCCTATTACAACGGCGTGATCGCTATAGAAACCGACTTGCCGCCTGAGCAACTGAAGAAAAATGTGCTCGCCCCTATCGAAGAGCAGCTCGGGCGGCGGCGCGGCGGCGATAAATACGCGCCGAGAACTCTGGATTTCGATCTGCTCCTATACGACGATCTCGCGCTGGATACTCCCCAACTGACGCTCCCCCATCCGGATCTGCTGAAACGTTTCTTCATCGCAGCGCCTCTTCTGGAGCTCGATCCGAATCTGATCGTGCCCGGTTTGAATCGCCCGCTCGCCGCTATCGTGAGTTCTCAAGACAGAACGGAGATGATCTTACAAGATATATTCACCAAATCTCTGCGGGAGACCTTCATTTATGAGCGTAAATCACAATAAAATCGCCGCGCTGATGCGGGAATTGTTGATCGAACTGGGCGAAGATCCCGACCGGGAAGGCTTGGTGAAGACTCCGCAGCGCATCGCCGCGGCGCTCTCCTACCTCACCTCGGGCTATCACGTGGACCCCGAAAAATTGATCAACCAAGCGATCTTCACGCAATCCACCAACAGCATGGTGATCGTCAAGGACATCGAAGTCTACAGTCTGTGCGAACACCACATGCTGCCGTTTTTCGGCAGGTGCCACGTGGGATACATTCCGGACGGCAAAGTTTTCGGCGTCAGCAAGCTGGCGAGGCTGGTGGATATGTACGCCCGGCGCCTGCAGCTTCAAGAGCGGCTGACGGAACAGATCGCGCACGCCATACGCGATCACATCAACGCCAAAGGAGTCGGCGTGATGATCGAAGCCCAGCACCTCTGCATGATGATGCGCGGCGTGGAAAAACAGAATTCGAAGATGATCACCTCCGCCGTGCTCGGCAGCATTCACGATTCCGCCGCGACCCGTCAGGAGTTTCTCGCCCTGATCGGAAAATCCCAGAACCGTTGATCAACCGCCTGATGCCATGAAAATCTCCGCAATGATGCGCGCGATGGTGCTGGAAAAGTCCCGCGAACCGCTGCGTCTTCGCAATGTCGCGGTGCCCGCACCGCAAGATGATCAGATCCTCATCCGCGTGAACGCCTGTGGCGTCTGCCGCACCGACTTGCATGTCGTGGACGGCGATCTGACAAATCCGAAACTGCCGCTGATTCCCGGGCACGAAATCGTCGGCGTTGTAATCGCCGTCGGCGCCCGGGTGTCGCGCTTCCGATCCGGCGACCGGATCGGCGTCCCCTGGCTGGGACACACCGACGGCACCTGCCCCTATTGCCGCAGTGGACGGGAAAACCTCTGCGATCACCCCGGCTTCACCGGCTACACACAAGACGGCGGCTATGCGGAATACGCCGCCGCCTACGCGGATTTCTGTTTCCGCCTGCCCGATTCCTATGAAGACGTCGAAGCCGCCCCGCTGCTTTGCGCCGGTTTGATCGGCTACCGCTCCTATCGCATGATCAGCCCCTCGGCTCAGAACATCGGACTGTACGGCTTCGGCGCTTCGGCTCACATCATCGCGCAAATCGCCGTTCATCAAGGCAAGCGGATCTACGCCTTCACCCGACCCGGCGATGAGAATGCCCAGAAATTCGCCCGGCGCTTAGGAGCAGTCTGGGCGGGCGATTCCACGCAAACCCCGCCGGATCGCCTCGATGCGGCGATCCTCTTTGCGCCGGTGGGGGAGTTGGTCCCCGCCGCACTGCAAGCCGTCGTCAAGGGCGGAGTCGTCGTCTGCGCCGGCATTCATATGAGCGACATCCCCGCTTTCCCATATAAAATTCTCTGGGAAGAACGTATCGTCCGCTCGGTCGCCAACCTCACGAGGCAGGACGGTGAAGAGTTCTTCGCCGTAGCGCCTCAAGTGCCGGTCAAAACGCAGGTTCAAACCTATCCTTTGATCCAGGCGAACCAGGCGCTGGACGACCTGCGCGCTGGAAAAATCGAAGGAGCCGCCGTGCTCATCCCCTGACCTATCTGAAACCACAAACAAATCCTGCAGAAATTCTTGATTTGCTACTTAAAAACAACTATATTTGTAATTTACTCACTACTAAGAGATGTCCGTCGCTCTGCGGGATTCATTTGGACCCTTCCCAGCGGGATGATATCCCCGTTGCCGACCGCCCATCTAGAGGATTTCCGTCCGTGAGGAGAAGCAGCACAGAACGCTGCGGGAGCTGTTCGCTATGATGCAGACAATGCGCAAAAACATGAAGATCGTGCTCTGGATCCTGGTCTTCGCCTTCATCGCCACCATCGTTTTTTCCTGGGGGATGGGCGGATTCCAGGGCAAGGGGCCGAAGCAGGGCATCGCCGCCGTGATCAACGGACAGGAGATCTCGGTGGACAAACTGGAGAGCCTCTTCCAGCAGCGTTTCGCCTATGAACAGCAGCGGAAGGATGCCGATCTCACCGACGAGGAGATCAAACAACTTCGCACCCAGGTCT